>JANPFZ010000234.1:0-15257 GCA_031423655.1 Polaromonas sp. | reverse complement strand
AAAGCGATTGAAATCCGCGCTCTGTCTTTTGGCGGGGCCATGGTGTTTGACGGTACATCGACAAGACTGGTCCGCGTGGAGTTGCGTCAAACCGCAGCAGGCTACGATTTTGTGGTTCGAAGCCGGGAGGGGGCCGCTGATAGCTGGCAAGAGCACGCCCGCGCCAATGTTGGGTGGTTTGACGGCACGCTGCCGAATTTGCTGGCCTCTGGCGACCTGGCTTCTGCAGCCTGGCTCAAGGGCGAAATTCCGCAGGCAAGAGCAGTGTCATTTGGCGCGCGTTGGAGCAATATTGCACGTATGCAGTTGGGCAAACAGAGCGCGGTGGCAGAAATGCAGCTGCCGGCGCGCTTTGACGGCGATATGGCCGACTACGCCATCCATCCAGCGGTGACCGACATGGCCGCCACCTTTGGAATTCACCTGATAGATGATGCGGAGCGGCGCGAAAACCTTTTTGTGCCACTGTCCATTGACCGTATCCGTATCGTCGCGCCGCTGGGCAGCAAGTCAGTCAGTCGCGTTGATTTGAAAGACCGCGCCGTAGATCGCCTGATCGCATTTGATGTCGGCCTTTATGCGCCTGATGGCACGCCGATAGCGACTTTCGAGGGATTTTCCATGCGCGGTGTGAAGCCGCAAATCGTTGCACGGGCCGCCCGCGTTCAGCCAAAGCGGGAGTTGAGCCTGACCGAGTCCATGCTTGCCTGCGGCATTACCGGCAGCGACTCGCATGAACTGTTTGCACGGGTGCTGTCTGGCGATCATCGCGATGTCGTGATCTCGTCGATTGCGTTTGGCGATGTGAAACGGGCTTTTGAGCAAACGCTGACGAGCCGCAAGCAAAAAGCGGTGCCACGGGCAGTCGAGGGAAAAGTTGATGCGCCGGAGAGCGATAGTCTGCTCAATCCGGTGGAGCGGGTCATTGCAGACGTCTGGCGGGAACTGCTGGGCGTCGAGGAAATTGCACGCGACGATGATTTCTTCGCCCTTGGAGGTCATTCGCTGGCTGCGGTTCGCCTTTTCGCGCGCATACGAAAGCAATTTGCGGTGGACTTGCCGCTCGCAACCCTGTTCCAGGCCTCAACGCTCGAAGGACTTGCCAATGTTGTCTCCGAAAGCGGCGGGCTGGATACCTCGGAGGCGGCTGCAGTCATCAAAAAAATATCGGCTACCCCAATACCCCCGGCCAGGGCGCCAAGGGCGGTCTGGTCGCCGCTGGTCGCCATCTGCCGCGGCAGTGCCGTAAAGCGTCCGCTTTTTTGCGTACACGGTGCCGGCGGCAATGTGTTGAATTTCAAGGTCATCTCGGATCGACTTGGCACGGATCAGCCGTTCTACGGGCTTCAAGCGCAAGGTGTTGACGGCAGGCTCGCCCCGCTGGCAACGGTTGAAGCGATGGCAGCGCAATACGTCGAAGCTATTCGCTCGGTCCAGCCTCAGGGGCCGTATCGACTGGCGGGCTACTCGGCAGGCGGCGTGATCGCCTATGAGATGGCTCAGCAGCTGAAAAAAGACGGCCAAACGGTTGAACTGCTGGCCATGATCGACACCTTGTCGCCGACCTCTGTCGGCCGCAAAATTTCTTATTTTCGGAAGCTGTGGCTGATGCGGCGTTGGTCGTTCAAGTTTGCGATGGAGTGGCCGGCCCGTCGGCAACGCGGCAAGATGGATCAAGTCAACTACCAGATGGCGCTGGAGCAACTTTCTCGCGGTGAGATTCTGCCCCCAGAGTTAGTGGACTTTCACCTGTTCCGAAACTTCATCACGGCGCAAAGTCTCTATCGGCCCGCACCCTACGAAGGCTCTATCGTGCTGTTCAGGGCCACAGAAGGGGACATGCAATATCTGGACGCAGGCCATACACTCGGCTGGGAGACCTGCGTACAGGGCGATATTCATGTCACCAGCATCGTGGGCTCTCATTTCTCGATGATGTCCGAGCCGGGAGTGTCCGAGCTGATCGCCGGGTTCAAAACCAGTCTGTCACGGATCGACAGCCCAACGGAGCCGGTCGCATCGCCCGCCAGTTTGACGCGTCAAGGCACTTGAGTTTTTGCGCAGGCGGTTGAGGGTTGGCGCCGCAGGCCAGCCCTACAATGCGGCGCATGTCTGCGCACCGCTTTGACCGTCTGGACGCTCTTCGCGGCGTTGCCATTGTCTGGATGACGCTTTACCACTTCGCTTTCGATCTCAACCACTTCGGCTATTGGCAGCAGGACTTCTATCGGGACCCGGTCTGGACCGGGCAACGCACCGCCATCGTCGGTCTTTTCCTGTTTTGTGCCGGCCTGGGGCAGGCAGTTGCAGTGCATCGAAAGCAAACCGCCGAGCGATTCTGGCGTCGCTGGGCCCAGGTGGCGGCCTGCGCGCTGCTGGTGACCGCCGGTTCTTACTGGATATACCCGAAGAGTTTCATTTATTTCGGTGTACTACACGGCATCGCGGTCATGCTGATCATCGTTCGCTTCAGCGCCGGCTGGGGGCGCTGGCTGTGGCTGGCTGGCGCGCTGGTGTTTGCTATTAGATTAGTAGCTGCTCCCGCACATATTGCTTGGGCTGGAGGCGAATTTCTCAATGAACCAGTGTTCAACTGGCTGGGTTTGATCAGCCGCAAGCCGATTACCGAAGACTATGTGCCGCTGGTGCCATGGCTGGGCGTGATGTGGTGGGGCATGGCTGCGGGGCAATGGGTCTTGCAACGCCATCCGCAGTGGCTCGCACAGGCAAGCCGGGGCGCCACAGCGCCGCTCAATTGGCTGGGCCGCTGGAGTCTTTCCTGGTACATGCTGCATCAGCCCGTGTTGATGGGTCTGTTCACGGCCCTGGTCTTCATTCAAAAGACGGGCTGATTCGGGACACCAAGGTTTCACTCCAAAACTGACAAACCAAAAAAAAACGCGGACCAGCCGCGTTTTTTGAAGCCAGGCTGTCCTACTCGACCTTGGCTTTCTTGCGCAGGTCTTCCTGAAAAGCCGCCAGTTTTTGCTGCTGCATCTGCTGGGCGATTTGCGGTTTGACTTCCTGGAACGATGGCAGTTGCGCCGCGCGGATGTCGTCGACGCGAATGACGTGGTAGCCGAACTGCGATTTAACCGGTGTCTCTGTCGTCTGGCCTTTGTTTAATTTAAGCATGGCTTCCGAGAACTCAGGCACGTAGCTTGAAGGATTGGCCCAGTCGAGGTCGCCGCCCTTGGCGCCAGAGCCCGCGTCTTTCGACTGCTTCTTCGCGATTTCATCGAACTTTCCGCCTTTTTTCAGGCTGGTAATGATGGCTTTTGCGTCAAGCTCTTTTTCAACCAGGATATGGCGCGCCTTGAATTCCTTGCCGCCATTAGTCGCCGCGAACTTGTCGTATTCAGCCTGCAGGTCGGCATCGGTGACCGGGTTTTTCTTCTGGTAGTCGGCGAACAGCTCACGAATCAGCAAAGTCTGTCGGGCGAGTTCCATCTGCACCTTGAAGTCGTCGCTCGCCGCCAGCCCCTGCTTTTCGGCTTCCTGCATGAATACTTCGCGTGCGATAACTTCTTCGCGCAATTGAGTTTCCATGTCTGGCGTGACCGGGCGACCCGACTTGGCAATCTGCTGCGCCAGCGCTTCGACACGGGCCTTGGGAACTGCCTTGCCATTGACGATGGCAACGTTTTGCGCGAAAGCCGCCTGGGCTGCCAGCGCCATCAGGCCAAGCATCGCGGTGGTGCGAAACAAATGCTTTTTCATGGTGTTTGTAATCCTTGGGTTGTGCTGGTGACAGCTTGTAAAAATGATGCCTTGTGAAGGCTTGAGCTACGGTGCGAACTGACTCGCGAGCCGGTGAAAGGGCGCCTGCCAGAGCCCGTCCATTCAAGGGGAATCGACGATCTCGATCGCGACGGCATGCAAGCCCTGATCGATGAAATTTTGCATTGCATCATACACAAGCCGATGTCGCGCCACGCGGCTGATCCCGGCAAAAGCCGGACTCGCAATGCGGACTCGAAAATGGCTGCCAAAACCTTCCGAATTGGCCCCCGAATGCCCGGCATGCGCAGCGCTTTCGTCAATCACTTCAAGATGCGTGGGTTGCAACATCCGGGCTAATTGCTGCTCGATTTCTGCACGGCGAACCGGCAGCGGATGGGCAGGCGGGCGGGTGCTCATGGCGAGACGTCCGGCGAGGTATCCGCCTTGACGTGTTTGTTCAGAAAAAACGCTTGCACCATGATGAAAATCAGCATCAGGCCGATGCCGCCAAAGAGCTTGAAATTGACCCAGGTGCTGGTCGGGAAATTAAAGGCGACCCAGAGGTTGAGGCAACCCATCACGGCAAAGAACCCCACCCAGCTGAAGTTGACGGCGCGCCAGGTGGCATCAGGCAAGGTCATCTGCGCTGCCATCAATGACTTGATGCCGTTCTTTCTGAAAACCACTTCGCCAATCAGCAGCGCCGACCCCATCACCCAGTAAAGCACCGTCGGCTTCCATTTGATAAAGCTTTCGCTGTGGAAGTAGATCGTCGCACCACCCAGCACCGTGACCAGGCCCAGACTGACCCAAAGCATGGTGTCGACGTTTTTGCCTCTGGCCTTGAGCCACAGGATCTGCGCCAGCGTTGCCACGATGACGATTACCGTGGCCAACAGCACGGGTGCCTCGGCAACGCCCACCACGCCGCCCGACACCATGAAACCCAGCCATTCGGTCGCGGTGGCGGCGGCCCAGTCCTTGTTGCTTTCGGCGTACTTGAACATGCCGAAGAACAGCGCGATGGGAAGAAAGTCGAAGAGAATTTTCATTCGGTGATTATCAGTGTCACAAAAAAAAAGGGAAAACGGCCCTAACGCAGATATCTCCCATTTAAGCAGGGGCCGCGGAACTGGCTTTGCCAGACCGCAGGCGCCGGGCTGCGAGACGCAGCCCTTCTGCGTGCCGTCCAAGCCTGCACTGCAGGCTCGGAGCCGCGGCACACAGCTCCCTCGGGGGGCACGTAGCGACACGCAGTGCGCGACCGTGGGGGTTCATCTACTTTTTCTTAAAATCAAGCGAAGCCGAATTCATGCAGTACCGCAGCCCGGTGTCGGTCGGACCATCGGGAAACACATGGCCTAGGTGCGCGCCGCAACTACTGCAAACAGTTTCAGTGCGCGTCATGCCGTGGGCGCGATCAACGTGCTCTTCAATGGCCCCGGGTTTGATCTCCTGCGAAAAACTGGGCCATCCGCAGCCGGCGTCAAATTTGGCTGATGAATCGAACAAGGCGGCGCCGCAGCAGATGCACTGGTAGGTGCCGTCAGCGCGGTTCTTGTCGTATTTGCCGGTGTACGGCCGCTCGGTCGCCGCGTGGCGGGTGACCTCGAAAGCCATCGGTTCAGCGCCTTTTTCGGCGAGCAGGGCTTTCCATTCGGTATCGGTTTTTCTGATTTTTTCGGGCATGGTCATTGATCCTGTTGAGGGCTTGTCGAGGTTTAGGAGCTGCAGCTGATTTCGATGGCCGCAGCCCAGTCGGGCGGGAAGCCGGCCAGGGCGTCATGGCCGGCATGCGCTTCAAATGGGGACTGAAGCACGGTGAGCAAGGTGTTGACCTGGGTGAAGTCATTTAGTTTCGCGGCGCGGATGGCTTGCTCGCCCAAATGATTGCGCAAAACGAACTTCGGATTGGATCTGAGCATCAGATCGGCCTGTAGCCCAGGTACTACATGCGCAAGTCGCTCTGAATATGATAGCGCCCAGGCATTGAACGATTCACCGTCAAAGAACAGGTCGCGCACCGCCTCGTGCCCGCTTTGGGGGGTAAAGCCGCACAGACGGCGCCAGAAAATCGTGTAATCGACCCTGTTGCTGGCCAGCAGCTTGAAGGTGCTTTCGATCAAGGCCTTGTCGTCGGGCTGCGAGTCAGGCAATCCCAGCTTGGCGCGCATGCGGGCTTCCAGCGCCTCAGGAAACACGGTTTTGTAGGACTCCAGCGCGCCTAGCGCCTGCTCTTGGTTGTCAATCAAAGGCAGCAGCGCCTGGCCAAGGCAAAACAGATTCCAGTAGGCTATGTTGGGCTGCTTGTTGTAGGCATAGCGGCCCTCGCTGTCTGAATGGTTGCAGACATGGCCCGGATCGAAAGCGTCGAGGAACTGGAACGGACCGTAGTCAATCGTCAGTCCAAGAATGCTCATGTTGTCGGTGTTCATTACGCCGTGGCAGAACCCCACCGCCTGCCAGGCCGCCATCAGCTGGGCGGTGCGCTCGCTGACCGCTTGCAGCAGCGCGGCATATGGCTGGGGCGCGTCGCGGCAATCGGGATAGAAGTTGGCTATGACGAAGTCGGCCAGAGCCTTGAGTTCGTCATGCTGCCCGTTGTAGCTGAAATGTTCGAAATGCCCGAAGCGGATGAAGCTGGGCGCGGTGCGGGTCACGACCGCAGCGGTTTCAATTTCTTCGCGCCGCACCTTCGCGTCCGAGCCTGTCACGCACAGCGCGCGGGTGGTCGGTATGCCCAGGCCGTGCATGGCTTCGGAGCATAAATATTCGCGAATCGAGCTGCGCAGCACCGCACGGCCATCGCCCATGCGCGAGTAGGGCGTGCGGCCGGCGCCTTTGAGCTGAATTTCGACGCCACCGGCGAGGGTTTGAAGCTCACCGAGCAGCAGGGCGCGCCCATCACCGAGTTGCCCCGCCCACTGGCCAAACTGGTGGCCGCTGTAGACACTCGCCATCGGGTCTGAACCGGCGAGGATGCGGTTGCCGGTAAAAGCCTCCAGGGTGCTTGGAGATGCAAACCAGGTTTCTTCCAGGCCCAGCTCCCGCGCCAGCGCCTGGTTGCGACTGATCCAGACCGGGTCAGGCAGAGGCTGGGGCTGCAATCGGGTGTAAAAAGCGCTGCCCAATTGCGCAAACCGGTTGCGCCATGTCAGGTGTGCGTCAGGGCCGGTATCGGCAACAGTGAAATCCGGGGTAGCATCAATTGCAGCAGTCATCGCCAAATTGTCCCCCAACTGGTTTGGACCCGTGAATTGCCGGGCCATCCGGAGAAATGAGACGAAACGATTTGACGGGCCCAGAAAACTTCCATTTAAGGAGACATTCAGATGCTTGGGTTAATGCAAAGCCAGCCACTTCTCATCTCGGGCTTGATCGATTTTGCCGAACGCCACCATGGCGATGCTGAAATCGTTTCGCGCCGGGTTGAAGGCGACATTCACCGCTACACCTACAAAGACGCGGCCAAACGTGCCCGCCAGGCGGCCAATGCGCTGGACAGCCTGAAGCTGGGCATGAGTGACAGGGTCGCGACGCTGGCCTGGAACGGCTACCGTCACTTCGAGCTGTATTACGGCGTCAGCGGCTCGGGCCGCGTGCTGCACACCATCAACCCGCGCCTTCACCCGGATCAGATCGCCTGGATTGCCAATCATGCCGAAGACCAGGTGCTGTGCTTTGACTTGAGCTTTTTGCCGCTGGTGCAGGCGGTACATGCCAAATGCAGCACCATCAAGCACTACATCGCGCTGTGCGACACCGACAAGCTGCCGGTGGATTCGGGCATCCCGAATCTGCAGAGCTATGAGAGCTGGATTGGCGCGGAGGCCGATCACTACAACTGGCCCAGCTTCGATGAAAACACGGCGTCAAGCATTTGCTACACCAGCGGTACCACCGGCAACCCCAAGGCCGCGTTGTACAGCCACCGCTCCAGCACGCTGCATGCGTATGCTGCCGCGCTGCCCGACGTGATGAGCATTTCGGCGCGCGACGCGATCTTGCCTGTGGTGCCGATGTTTCACGTCAACGCCTGGGGCATTCCGTACTCGGCCGCACTGACAGGCGCCAAGCTGGTGTTTCCTGGCCCGGCGCTGGATGGCAAATCAATTTACGAACTGATCGAGGCAGAAAAGGTCACCTATGCGGCCGGTGTGCCCACGGTGTGGCAAATGCTGCTGACCCACATGAAGCCGGGCGGTTTGAAATTCACGACGCTGCGCCGCACGGTGATCGGCGGGTCTGCCTGCCCACCAGCCATGATTTCCGCCTTCAACGACGACTATGGTGTAGAGGTGCTGCACGCCTGGGGCATGACCGAGATGAGCCCGCTGGGTACGCTGTGTACGCTGAAAAACAAGCACGATGCCTTGCCGGAGGCCGAGAAAATGAAAATTCGCCTGAAGCAGGGTCGGGCGATTTACGGCGTGGACATGAAGATCGTCGACGAGGCCGGACACGAACTGCCATGGGACGGCAAAACGTTTGGCGACTTGCTGGTGCGCGGCCCATGGGTGGTGCGCGAATATTTCAAGGGCGAGGGCGGCGACCCGCTGGTCTACGCTGGGAAAGACGGCAAGGAAGGCTGGTTTCCCACCGGCGACGTTGGCACCATTGACGCGGACGGCTACCTGCAGATCACAGACCGCAGTAAGGACGTGATCAAGTCCGGCGGCGAATGGATCAGCTCCATTGACGTCGAAAACATCGCCGTTGCCCACCCGGCGGTGGCGATGGCGGCGTGCATCGGTGTGGCGCACCCCAAATGGGATGAACGGCCAATTATTGCGGTCGTCAAACGGCCGGGCATGGAGGTGACTCGCGAGGAGCTGATCCGTTTCTACGACGGCAAGATCGCCAAATGGCAGGTACCCGACGACGTGGTATTCGTCGAGTCGATTCCGATTGGCGCGACGGGCAAGATGCTCAAGACCCGGCTGCGCGAGATGCTCAAGGATTACGTGCTGCCCGGCGCATGAGAAACACAAGCTTGAACGACCGGCAAGTCGCCTGTGCGATAGCAAAAGAGGAAGTACTGGGGCAATCCCTGTGTGTTGCTTCCCGCAAAAATGATTACGCTCAGAAGCTGTCATTCAACGGAGTTACCCACATGAAATTTGCTATCCAAACTGTAGCTGCTTGCGCTCTATTTGCCTGCGCTGGAGCCACATTTGCCCAAAAAGGCGAGACGGTAAAAATTGCCTTTATTGACCCGCTGTCGGGGCCATTTGCGAATGTAGGACAAAACCAGCTCAAGAGCTGGCAGTTTGTAGCTGATCGGTTTAGCGGTGCAAAAAACCCGGCCGGTGTGAAGTTTGAGGTCACGGGGTTTGACAACAAAGGCTCGCCGCAGGAAAGCCTGAATTCGCTAAAAGCTGCTATCGACCAGGGCTTTCGCTACGTGACGCAGGGCAACGGCTCGGGCGCCGCCCTGGCTATTTCTGATGCAGTCAGCAAACATAACTCTCGCAACCCCGGCAAAGAGGTGGTCTTTTTGAATTACGCCGCGGTAGACCCGGCGCTGACCAACGAAAAATGCGACTACTGGCATTTCCGGCTGGACGCTGACACCACCATGAAGATGGAAGCCCTGACGACCTTTATGAAGGAGCAGCCCAAGGTCAAAAGCGTGTATCTGCTGAACCAGAACTACTCGCACGGCCAGCAGGTTGCAAAGTTCTTCAAGGAAGGCATTGCGCGCAAGCGCACGGACGTCAAGATTGCCGGTGAAGATCTGGTTCCGCTCGGGCAGGTCAAGGATTTCGCACCGTACGTGGCGAAGATCAAGCAGTCGGGCGCCGACACCATCGTCACCGGAAACTGGGGTGCTGACCTGACGCTGTTCGTCAAGGCGCTGAACGATGCAGGTTTGAAGCTGCCGATGTACACCTACTATTCGCAGGTCACCGGCACGCCGACGGCACTTGCTGCAGGTGGAGACAGCGAGGTCTATGTCATCGGCTACGGTCACGCCAACCACAAGGGCGACATAGGCGCCATGAGCGCCGACTTCAAAAAGAAGTTCAATGACGACTACTACACCTACGCCACCTACAACGGAATCAACCTGCTGGGTGCGGCGATTGCCAAGGCCAAATCCAGCGATCCGGTCAAAGTTGCGGCAGCCATGGAAGACTTGAGCTTCGTCAGCTTCGCTGGTGAAGTAAAAATGCGCAAGACTGACCACCAGCTGCAGCAATCGATGTTTGTGACCAAGTGGCAGAAAGTTGATGCGGCAAATCCTTACAGCGTCGAAAACACGGGTTATACCTTTGCCCC
This sequence comes from Polaromonas sp., assembly GCA_031423655.1. Taxonomy (GTDB): domain Bacteria; phylum Pseudomonadota; class Gammaproteobacteria; order Burkholderiales; family Burkholderiaceae_C; genus Polaromonas. The sequence goes on along the minus strand of JANPFZ010000234.1, from coordinate 5,252 downwards.
GGTCAAGCAGATGGACCCGTACGTGGCCAGCACACCAACCAGCTGCGAGATGAAGCGCTTGCCGGGCTAGAGACTGCGTCTGTCTTCGCACGCCGGGCGCGCCTGACGCTAGCCCGGCGTTTTTTTTATCAACATCCAGGTCATTTGGGTCTTTTCTTTACAAGTACGCCATGGAGTTTTACGCCATCTCCCTGCTCAACGGCATCAGCTACGGCTTGCTGCTGTTCATGCTGAGTTCCGGCTTGACACTCATTTTCAGCATGATGGGCGTTCTCAACTTCGCCCACGCCTCGTTTTACATGCTGGGAGCCTACTTTGCTTACACCACCACGGCGCTGGTCGGCTTCTGGCCGGCGCTGGTGGTGGCGCCGCTGCTGGTGGGGCTGGCTGGCGCTCTGTTTGAAAAGTATTGCCTCCGGCGCGTTCACAAATTCGGTCATGTGCCCGAATTGCTCATCACGTTCGGTCTGAGCTACATCATTCTGGAGCTGGTGCAGCTGGTGTGGGGCCGAAGTTCGGTGGACTATCGGGTTCCGCTTGCATTGGACGGCCCGCTGTTCACGTTGTTCGGCACCCAGTTCCCCATGTACCGCGCTTTCATGATGCTGGTGGCTATATTGATGCTGATCGCGATCTGGTTGCTGCTCACGCGCACCCGCATCGGGCTGGTGATTCAGGCAGCGCTGACACACCCCGAAACGGCCGAGGCACTGGGTCACAATGTGCCGCGCGTGTTCATGTTGGTGTTCGGTGGCGGCTGCGCGCTGGCGGGCCTGGCCGGGGTGATAGGCGGCAACGCCTACGTGACCGAACCAAGCATGGCGTTCTCGGTCGGGGGCGTGATTTTCGTCGTGGTGGTGGTGGGTGGCATGGGCTCTCTGGCGGGCGCGTTTCTGGCGTCGCTGCTGATCGGTATTCTGCAAACCTTTGCCGTCGCGATTGACACTTCACTGCTGTCCCTGCTGCAAGGCGTTGGGGTAAGGCTGACGCCTTCGACCTTTGGTTACTCCCTGTGGCAGCTCAAAGTCAGTCAGGTGGCGCCCATCCTGCCCTATGTGCTGCTGGTGCTGATTCTGATTTTCAGACCCAAGGGCCTTCTCGGCACGCGGGAGGGCTGATGTATGAAAAGTGAAGTGCGAAGTGAAATGCGCAGTGCAGTGCGCAGTGATGTTTACGAATTCAAGCCGCTCAACGTCGGTCGGGCAATCGTCTGGACTTTGTTTGCCGTAATTTTGCTTGCCGCGCCGCTGATTTTTACCAGCAGCCTGAGCCAGACCATGCTCAGCCAGATGGGTATCGCCATCATCGTTTGCCTGAGCTACAACATCCTGCTGGGACAGGGCGGCATGCTGAGCTTTGGTCATGCGGTGTATTCGGGGATGGGCTCTTTTCTGGCCATTCACACGCTCAACCAGGTCTCTGGCGGCTGGCCGCTACCCGTCAGTTTGATTCCCATCGTCGGCGGTGTGGCCAGCATGCTGGTCGCCATATTGCTCGGTTGGGTCACGACGAAAAAAGCCGCTACGCCGTTTGCGATGATCACGCTCGGCATCGGCGAGCTGGTGTGGGCCATGTCGCTGATGTTTCCCGAGTTTTTTGGCGGCGAGGGTGGTGTGTCGGGCAACCGCGTGGTGGGTGCGAAGACCCTGGGCATCACTTACGGCCCGCAGATTCAGCTGTACTACCTGATTGCTTTTTATACCTTCATCAGCACCGCGCTGATGTTTGCTTTCACCCGCACGCCGCTGGGTCGCATGTTGAACGCCGTGCGCGACAATCCCGAACGTGTGGAGTTCGTTGGTTACGACACCCAAAAAGTGCGCTACCTGTCGTTCATCATTGCTGCTTTTTTCGCCGGAATTTCCGGCGGTCTGGCGGCGTTGAATTTTGAAATCGTCACGTCCGAAGTGGTCAGTGGCTACCGGTCAGGTGCGTATCTGCTTTTCACCTTTCTGGGTGGTGCCACCTTCTTTTTTGGCCCGATTCTGGGTGGTATTTTGATGGTGCTGGCCTTCGTGCTGCTGTCCGAGTTCACCTAGGCCTGGCTGCTTTATCTCGGCCTTATCTTCCTGTTCATGGTGATGTATGCGCCCGGCGGTGTGGCGTCGCTCATCATGATGAATCTGCGCGTGGCGGTCTTCGGTCACCTGCGCAAACTCTGGGTAGGCTATCTTGCGCTCGGCGTTACCGCACTGATGGTGCTGCTCGGCGCGGCGACGATGATAGAGATGCTGTATCACCTGCAACTCAACGCAGCGCTTGGGTCAGAGCTGACTTTTCTGGGTGCGAAGCTCGATTCGCAAGGATTCAACAGCTGGTTTGGGTCGGTCTTTGTGATGCTGACTGGCCTGGGATTGTTTGAAGTGTGTCGTCGTCAGTTTGTGAAAGAGTGGAGTCTGATTCAGGAAAGTATTGAAAAGGAAATCAAGCGGAGGGAAGCGCTTTGACTTTTTCACTTGAGCTCAAGGACTTGCGCAAAAGTTTTGGCAAGACCGAGATCATTCGCGGCATCAATCTGGCCGTGCCACCGGGTGAGCGGGTTGGCATCATCGGCCCTAACGGCGCCGGCAAATCCACCTTGTTCAACCTCATCAGTGGCCGGTTTGAGCCGACCAGCGGCGACGTACTCCTTAACGGTCAGCGCCTCAACGGCAAGAAGCCGTTCGAAATAAACCGCATGGGTTTGAGCCGCAGCTTTCAGATTACCAACATTTTTCCCAAACTGAGTGTGTTTGAGAACCTGCGCTGCGGTGTGCTCTGGAGCCTGGGCTACAAGTACACTTTTTTAAAATTTTTGGCTGATCTTGACGATGCCAATGACCGCGCTGAAGAGCTGATGCAGATGATCAAACTTGATAAAAAGCGCGAAATCCTGGCCATAAACCTGACGTATGCCGAACAGCGGGCATTGGAAATCGGCATCACTATCGCAGGCGGGGCGAGCGTGATTTTGCTCGACGAGCCCACGGCCGGCATGAGCCGCTCAGAGACCAGCCGCTTTATCAAGCTGATCAAGGAAGTCACCGTTGGAAAAACCCTTCTGACGGTCGAGCACGACATGGGTGTGGTGTTCGGTCTGGCCGACAAAATTGCGGTCGTGGTCTACGGCGAAGTGATTGCCTATGACACCCCCGAGGCGGTGCGCGCAGACCAGCGCGTCCAGGAAGCTTATTTGGGGTCATCGGTAACTGATCCGCAGGCGCAGGGCCACTGACCATGCTTGCAGTCAATAATCTCCACGCCTTTTATGGCAAGAGTCATGTACTTCACGGCGTTTCCTTCGATGTCCAGCCCGGCGAGATTGTTGCGCTGCTGGGCCGTAACGGTTCAGGCCGCTCCACCACCGCCAAAGCCATCATGGGGCTGGTCGATTGCCAGGGCTCTGTTAGCTGGAAAGGTGAAGAGACCCTTGGCAAAAAGGCCTATCAGATCGCCCATCTCGGCATTGGATATGTGCCTGAAAACCGCGACATTTTCCCCAAACTCACCGTACACCAAAACCTGCTGCTGGGCCAAAAGGGCACGGGGCAGGGCTCGCGCTGGTCATTCGAGGACATGTACACCATGTTTCCGCGCCTGTTGGAGCGCCAGCACACCGAAGCAGGCGTTTTGTCCGGCGGCGAGCAGCAGATGCTGACTTTGTGCCGCACCTTGATGGGTGATCCGGAACTCATCATCATCGATGAGCCGACCGAGGGTCTGGCACCGAAAATCGTGGCACTGGTCGGGCAGTATTTGCAAACGCTGAAAGCCAAAGGCATCTCTGTGCTGCTGATCGAGCAGAAGCTCACCATCGCGATGGCCATTTCTGACCGGGCGCTGGTCATGGGCCATGGAAGCATCGTGTTTCACGGCACGCCAGACAGTCTGCGCGCAGATGCCTACACTCGCAAAGAGTGGCTTGAGGTTTAGCAACACCAGCAAATGTCCCGCTAGAGACATCATGGTTTGTGAAGTGCTCGCACCTGCCCCAAGTACCCCGACAGTGATAAAAGAACGGCCTTGCTGGTTAACGAATTGCTGGCGCTTAAAAGCGTCGCCCCTGAAGATTTCACCTCTTGCCCAGTCACTGAATTAAGACTGAAACTGAAATTAAAACTGAAACTGAAATCCAGACCCAAATCCACTGATCAACGAAAGATTCCTTCATGACAACCCAATACGAAGTTCACGGCAGCGTCGCCGTCATCACCCTGAACAACCCGCCGGTTAATGGCCTGGGGCACGCAACCCGGCTGGCCATTGCCAGCAACCTGCAACAAGCCAACGCCGACGCAGTCGTCAAATCCATCGTCATCACGGGCGCAGGCAAGGCGTTTTCAGGCGGAGCCGACATCAGGGAGTTCGGTTCACCGAAGGCGATGGCTGAACCGAATCTGCTCAGTGTAATTCTGGCGATTGAAAATTCTGCCAAACCGGTGGTCGCTGCGATTCACTCGGTTTGCATGGGCGGCGGCCTGGAGCTGGCGCTGGGATGCCACTACCGCATTGCTGCTCCCGGCTGCAGCGTAGCCCTGCCTGAAGTCAAGCTCGGCCTGCTGCCAGGCGCTGGCGGCACACAGCGCCTGCCACGCGCGCTGGGTGTTGAGCCGGCGCTGAACATGATCGTCAGCGGCGAGCCTGTCAAGAGCGAGCTGCTGGCCCAGATTCCGGGTCAGAAGCTGTTCGACCGGACGTCCCAGTCAGCCGAATCACTGTCCGAGGAAGCGCTGGCGTTTGCCCAGTCGGTAGCTGACACCCGACCACTGCCATTGGTGCGCAATCTTCCGTGCAAGCATCCCAACGGCGACGCCTACTTCCAGTTTGCGCGCAATATGGTCAAGGGCATGGCCAAAAACTACCCGGCGCCGCTCAAGTGCGTAGACGCTGTCGAGGCGGCAACCAGGCGCAAATTTGATGAAGGCATGGCCCTTGAGCGCGAGCTTTTTACCCACCTGATGTTTACGTCCGAAAGCCGTGCGCTGCGCCATATCTTCATGGCCGAGCGTGCTGCGTCAAAGATTCCGGACGTGCCTGCAGACACACCGCAGCGCGACATCAAATCCGTCGCCGTGATTGGCGCCGGCACCATGGGCGGCGGCATTTCGATGAATTTCCTCAATGCCGGCATACCGGTGAAGATGCTCGAGATGAAACAGGACGCGCTGGACCGCGGCATCGCCACCATCCGCAAGAATTACGAGTCGCAGGTTAAAAGAGGCAAGCTCAAGCAGGATAAATATGAGCAGCGCATGAGCCTGCTCAGCACCACG
>JANPFZ010000233.1:0-2902 GCA_031423655.1 Polaromonas sp. | reverse complement strand
AACCAGTGCGCCGGCAACAAGGCCCGTCAGTCCGTCAAGAAGCACGGGCGTCACCCCGCCGACGATGCCGTTGATGTCAAGGGCGCGCCCCGCCAGGGTCTCGATGAGGCGCTGCAGTGGCGCAAAGCCGTGCGTCAGGATACCGCCGCCGACGAGAAACATGGCCATCGTCCCCGCAATCGACAGCCCCTTCATCAACCACGGCGCTGCGAGCAGGATGCCGCGCCCAACGCGGCGCTGAAATCCTGATCCGGCACCGGCTCCGCTGCGCTGGCTTAAATACAGACCGCCATCGTCGAGCTTCACGATACCCGCGACCAGCCCATAGACCCCGACCGTCATCGCCAGCGCAATCGCCGTCAGCACGCTTAACTGCGTGATGAACGGTGAGCCCTGTACCGTCCCCAGCGTGATGGCAATAATCTCTGCTGACAAAATGAAGTCGGTCCGCACGGCGCCTTTGATTTTGTCTTTTTCAACCACCATCACGTCGGCGGCAGGGTCAGAAAAGGTTTTTATCATCGCTTCACGGTCACTGGCACGCTCGGCTGGGCTGCGCAGGTAGCGATGGGCCAGCTTTTCAAAACCTTCGTAGCACAAGAACGCGCCACCAACCATCAGCAGTGGCGTGACAGCCCAGGGTATGAATGCGCTGATGGCCAGTGCAGCCGGCACCAAAATAGCTTTGTTGATCATCGAGCCGCGCGCCACTGCCCACACCACCGGCAATTCGCGATCTGCCTTGACCCCCGAGACTTGCTGCGCGTTCAGTGCCAGGTCATCGCCCAGCACACCCGCTGTTTTTTTGGCCGCTACTTTCGACAGCAGCGCCACGTCGTCCAGCACCGATGCAATGTCGTCAATCAATAGAAAAAGACTGCTGGCCATAAAAACTTTCTGAGGCTTCGGCCAAGCCGAAGCGCAGGTTGACTGAGGCGCACGGCTTTGTGAGTAAGCCTGTACAACATCCACTGAAACACCATGATTTGAAAAATCAAATTTAAAACAGTTGCGATTTCAGGCGCCCTGATTTAATTTGGCGGCATGAACCTACACACGAGCTTTCGTTTGGTTGCAACACACCGCGTGCGACCTGCTGGGGCACACTGACAATTTATTCATGCACTCTACTTTCACTTCCAATTTCGTTCCCGTCCAAAAAAGCAGGCCCTTCAGGGCTCAGCTTTTAGCGCTAGGCCTGTCTGCGCTGTTGCCCGTGCTGCTAACTGCCTGCGGCGGCGGTTCAGACAACGCCCCATCAACCCCGGCAGCCGCTCCTTTGCCCAATGCGGCAGTCGTCTCAAGCTCTGCCGCTGCGACAGGCTCATCTGCGCCGGCCGGTGGCGACACCAGCTGCGGCCTCAACCCGCCTGCTGGCATTCAGGCCGAAGTGCTGCAGCGAGTCAATGCGTTTCGCGCATCGGGCGCGGTCTGCGGCGGCGTCACCTACCCGGCGGCGGGCGCACTGAGCTGGAACGCCAACTTGCTGCAAGCCGCCAGAGGACATGCCACCGACATGGCCAGCAACAATTACTTTTCACACACCGGTCAAGACGGTCGCACGCCCGATCAACGTGTGCTGGCAGCCGGCTACAGCTACACCCGCATGGGCGAAAACATTGCGGCCGGACAAGCCAGCGTCGAGTCCGCGATGGCCGGCTGGATCGGTAGTGCCAGCCATTGCCAGAACATGATGACGCCTGACTTCAAGGACCTCGCTGTGGCCTGTGTGCGCAACGATGCATCCCAATATCGCATCTACTGGGTCATGGAAATGGGGCGGCCGCTGTAACGCGCCCACCACGAAGCCAGGCGCCAACTGAAGACTCAACGCGAAGTCAGCCGACCCAGGATAAAACCGACGGCCAGCGCAGCGCCGACGGCTTCGAGCGGTCGCTCCTGCACCCACGATTTCGAAAACTCAAGCGCTTGAGACGGCGCTTCAGTCACGCGGCGCGTCTGATCGGAAAAACGATCCGCGACCTGGCTGGCGCTGCTGGCCAGTTTGTCAACTGTTTCGTGGGCGACCGTGGACACCCGGTCTACCGTGCTGTGCAGCGGCCGCGCCGCTTTGTCAATCGACGTATGCAGTGAAGCACCAGCCGACTCCACACTTCCGCCTAAACTCGACGAAACGCCGGATGGCGAACTGCTGCCTGTCAATGCGTCTGGTTTGTCCATGATCGTTCCTTTGAAAATAGCTGCCTGTCATGATCGGTTTCGCGCACCTCCCGGTCCACGTCCGCCAGCTTCGGACTTTAGATAAACGACTATCACCGCGCTGTACGCGGCCGGTCATCAAGGGTGTAGGACAAAGCAATTTTCGCAACCATCCCGTGATTCGTCTGGCTAATCAACGCCTGATATTTGCAGGACTATCGCCGCATAAAACTGTCAGTCGGCACTGACAGAGCAACGGCGCTTTCTCTGAAGCGCGACAGCGCCGGAAGGCATAGCCTCAGGACTCCATTCAAGGAGATCGCAATGGGTAAATTTGCCGAGAGGGCACTGAAAACTGGCAGCCGTGACAACAGCCGATGGCGTGCTGGCCCGTCGGTTGAAGAATCAGCCGACGACGAAGACGGGCTGGATCTACCGGTTGACCCCGACGAGGGCATGCCGCTGATTCCCGATGATGAGCGCGTGATTGATGTGCCGTCCTGACTGCCGGAAGCCGTCAGTCGAGGGGCCGCTTCAGGCGAATTTCTTCCAGCCGCACCGAGCCAAATGCGACAGTTTTGAGCGAAGGCATCTCGCGCTTGAAGCCGGCGCCGTCTTCATAGAAACGTAGCGCCCGCTCGTTTTTCAACAGCACCCACAACGTTACCTGGGTGCAGCCTTCTTCCTTCAGCCCTTCACGGGCGCCGTCCCACAGCGCCAGGCCCAAACCCTTGCCCCAATG
>JANPFZ010000232.1:0-17493 GCA_031423655.1 Polaromonas sp. | reverse complement strand
GAGGAAGACGAAGGCTACAACCGTTTCTTCGCCTACATCTCACTGTTCACGTTCTCGATGTTGATGCTGGTGATGAGCAACAACATGCTGCAGCTATTTTTCGGATGGGAGGCTGTGGGTCTGGTGTCGTATTTGCTGATCGGCTTCTGGTTCAACAAGCCAAGTGCGATTTTTGCCAATATGAAGGCGTTCTTGGTGAACCGGGTCGGTGACTTTGGTTTCATCCTCGGCATTGGTCTGGTCGCTGCGTATGCAGGCACGCTGAATTACGCCGAAGCCTTCGCCAAAGCCGACGCACTTGCGAAGTTGACCTTTCCGGGCACCGGCTGGATGCTGGTGACGGTCATCTGCATCTGCCTTTTTATCGGTGCAATGGGCAAGTCAGCCCAGTTTCCGCTACATGTCTGGCTTCCCGATTCGATGGAAGGCCCGACACCGATTTCAGCGTTGATTCACGCTGCGACCATGGTAACGGCTGGCATTTTCATGGTGGCGCGGATGTCGCCGCTGTTTGAACTGAGCGACACGGCGCTCAGCTTCATCATGGTGATTGGTGCCATCACCGCGCTATTCATGGGATTTTTGGGCATCATCCAGAACGATATCAAGCGTGTGGTGGCCTATTCGACGCTGTCGCAACTCGGCTACATGACAGTTGCTCTCGGCGCATCCGCCTACTCCGTGGCCGTCTTTCACTTGATGACTCATGCTTTCTTCAAGGCGCTGCTGTTTCTGGCGGCGGGCTCCGTGATCATCGGCATGCACCACAACCAGGACATCCGCTGGATGGGCGGCGTGCGCAAATACATGCCCGTGACCTGGATCACCGCCTTGCTGGGCTCACTGGCACTGATCGGTACGCCGCTTTTCGCCGGCTTCTACTCCAAAGACAGCATCATTGAGGCGGTGCATGCGAGCCAGCTCGCCGGTTCTGGCTTTGCGCATTTCGCGGTCCTGGCTGGCGTGTTCGTCACGGCTTTTTATTCGTTCCGGATGTACTTTCTGGTTTTCCATGGCAAGGAACGTTATGACCAGAACCCTGACGCTCATTACGACGATCATCATGACTCGCATGATGCCCATGGCCACAAAGCTGATCACTACGAACCGCGCGAGTCGCCTTGGGTGGTGACGGTGCCACTGATACTGCTGGCGATCCCCTCGGTCGTGATTGGCTTCATGACCATTCAGCCCATGCTGTTCGGAGAGTTTTTTAAGGACGCGATTGTCGTTAACCTCGAGCGGCACCCGGCGATGGAAGAATTGGCCAGGATGTTCCACGGCCCGGCACAGATGGCGCTGCACGGGTTGATGACCGCACCTTTCTGGCTGGCATTGGCTGGGGTGGCGCTGGCCTACTACCTGTACCTCGTCAATCCCGCGCTGCCAGCAGCGATCAAGCGCAGGTTTCAACCCGTCTACACACTGCTTGAAAACAAGTATTACCTCGACTGGTTCAACGAAAACGTGCTGGCCCGTGGTACCCGCGCGCTCGGCTCCGGATTGTGGAAGGGTGGAGATCAGACGATCATTGACGGCGCGCTGGTCAATGGCTCATGGAAGCTGGTGGGCTGGGTGTCGGGTGTCGTGCGTCGCCTGCAGTCAGGCTACATCTACCACTACGCTTTCGGCATGATCATCGGTATTTTTGTGCTCATGACGTATTTCGTCTGGCTCAACTGACAAGCCACTAAAAAGAATCGGGAAGAAAAAGAAAATGGGTTTGTTGAGTCTTGCCATCTGGACGCCAATTGCGTTCGGCGTCGTTTTGCTGGCACTTGGACGGGACGATCAGGCGCGCACCGTGCGTTGGGTCGCCCTGCTCGGTGCCGTGGTCAGCCTGCTGGTAACCTTGCCTTTGTACGACGGCTTTCAGCTGGATACCTCCAGCATGCAGTTTGTCGAGAAGGCACCGTGGATTCAGCGCTTCAACGTCAACTACCACCTCGGCGTCGACGGTATTTCGCTCTGGTTTGTTTTGCTGACTGCATTCATCAACGTGGTGGTCATCATCGCCAGCTGGGAATCCATCACCTCGCGTATCAACCAGTACATGGCCGCGTTCATGATTTTGAGCGGCCTGATGATTGGCGTGTTCGCTGCGATTGACGGACTGCTGTTTTACGTCTTTTTTGAGGCCACGCTGATTCCGATGTATCTCATCATCGGGATCTGGGGCGGGCCGAACAAAATCTACGCCGCCTTCAAGTTCTTCTTGTACACGCTGCTCGGCTCGCTGCTGATGCTGGTGGCACTGATCTATCTTTACAACAAGTCGGGCGGCAGTTTTGACATTTTGACCTGGCACAAGCTGCCGTTGGGCAGCACCATACAGATGCTGCTGTTCTTTGCCTTCTTTGCGGCCTTTGCTGTGAAGGTGCCGATGTGGCCGGTGCATACCTGGCTGCCTGATGTCCACGTCGAGGCGCCTACCGGTGGTTCTGCCGTTCTGGCGGCCATCATGCTCAAGCTGGGTGCCTACGGCTTCCTGCGGTTTTCAATGCCGATTGCACCCGATGCCTCGCGCGAATGGGCCTGGCTGATCATTGGACTGTCACTAACGGCAGTGATCTACGTCGGCCTCGTCGCGTTAGTTCAGCAGGACATGAAAAAGCTGGTGGCTTATTCGTCTGTTGCGCACATGGGCTTCGTTACCCTGGGTTTCTTTATCTTCAACGACCTTGGTGTGTCCGGCGGCATTGTGCAGATGATTGCACACGGCTTTGTTTCGGGTGCCATGTTCCTGTGTATTGGTGTGCTGTATGACCGGGTGCATTCCCGCGAAATCGCCAGCTACGGCGGCGTCGTCAACACCATGCCCAAGTTTGCCGCGTTCGCGCTTTTCTTCGCGATGGCCAATTGCGGCCTGCCCGGAACGGCCGGCTTTGTCGGCGAATGGATGGTGATTCTGGGCGCCGTCAAATTTAACTTCTGGGCTGGTGCGGCGTCGGCCACGGCGCTGATTTTCGGCGCCGCCTACACGCTGTGGATGTTCAAGCGGGTCTACCTCGGGCCGGTTGCCAATGACGATGTCAAAGCGCTGGCTGACATCAACAGCCGCGAATTCCTGATGCTGTCGCTGCTGGCTATCGCTGTGCTCTACATGGGTATTTATCCCAAGCCTTTCACCGACGTGATGAACACCTCGGTTGCTGACCTGCTCAAGCATGTGGCGCTGTCCAAACTGAACTAATGCAGAAGAATTCAGATGATTGACAAACTTTCATGGGTTGCGGTTTACCCCGAGATCTTTCTTTTGATCATGGCCTGCGTGATTGCGCTGGCAGATTTGTGGGTGACCAGTCCGCGTCGCACCGCGACTTATGTCGTCACGCTACTGACACTGGGCGTCGTCGCCGCGATGGAGGCCGCGTACGCCGTAACCGGAAGAACTTTCTACGGCTTCAGCAACATGGTGGTGATTGACCCGATGGGTGCCTGGCTTAAATGCTTCGCTACCGTCAGCGTGATGGTCACACTGGTCTATGGCCGCCCCTACGCAGGAGACCGCGACATGCTGCGCGGCGGTGAATTCTTCACGCTGTCGCTGTTTGCCTTGCTGGGCATGTTCGTGATGATCTCGGGTCACAACTTCCTGGTGATTTATATGGGGCTGGAGTTACTCACACTGTCCAGCTACGCGCTCGTGGCCTTGCGCCGCGACAGCGCGACGGCCACCGAAGCGGCGATGAAATACTTTGTGCTGGGCGCACTGGCTTCGGGTTTCCTGCTTTATGGCCTGTCGATGCTGTATGGTGCCACTGGCTCGCTTGACCTCAATGAAGTGTTCAACGCCATTGCCAGCCGACAGGTGAATCATCAGGTGCTGGTTTTCGGTCTCGTATTTATCGTCGCTGGGCTGGCTTTCAAGCTGGGGGCAGTGCCGTTTCATATGTGGCTGCCTGATGTGTATCAGGGTGCGCCCACCGCAGTGACCTTGCTCATTGGTGGTGCGCCGCAGCTGGCTGCGTTTGCCATCTGCATTCGCCTGCTCGTCGAAGGCTTGCTGCCCTTGGCGATTGACTGGCAGCAGATGCTCGCGCTGATGGCCATCGGCTCTTTGTTGATCGGTAATCTGGCGGCGGTGGCGCAGTCCAACCTGAAACGTATGCTGGCGTTCTCGACTATTTCGCAGATGGGCTTCCTGCTGCTCGGCTTGCTGGCCGGCGTGATCAACGGCAATCAGTTGAATACTGAAACTGCCTACAGCGCGGCGATGTTTTATGCGGTGACTTATGTGCTCACCACGTTGGGCGCATTTGGCATCATTTTGTTGCTGGCGCGCGCCGGTCACGAGTCTGAAGAAATCACTGACTTGGCCGGCCTGAACCAGCGCAGTCCACTGTACGCAGGTGTGATGGCCGTCAGCATGTTTTCGCTGGCTGGGTTGCCGCCAATGGTCGGGTTTTATGCCAAGCTCTCGGTGCTTCAGGCTTTGATTGTTGCGTCGCAAACCAGCACTTTGGTGCTGGCAGTTTTTGCCGTAATGATGTCGCTGGTGGGTGCGTTTTATTACTTGCGTGTGGTCAAGGTCATGTACTTTGACGCACCGGCAGCGCACAACGCGCAAGCTATCTCTGCACCTGCAGATGCCCGTGTGGTACTCACCATCAATGGTGCGCTGATTTTGCTTTTGGGCTTGCTGCCTGGCGGCTTGATGACGCTGTGCTCGCAGTCCATCAGCAGCATCGTGAAGTCGCTCGGTAGCTGATTGCGTCGATGACTCAAACCGCGTCGGTCTGGCTGGTGGTGATGGCAGCCTTGCTGCTTGCCAATCTGCCCTTTATCAGCAACCGGCTATTTGTCTTCCACGCCCCCAGTGCGCCCAAAAGCCTGGCCCTGCGCCTGGCTGAACTGATGGTCGGCTATTTTCTGGTTGGCGCTCTGGGCCTTTTTCTGGAGCAGCGCGCCGGCCAGATCGCGCCGCAGGGCTGGGAGTTTTACGCCATCACTGGCACGCTGTTCCTGACGTTCGCGTTTCCCGGTTTTGTCTATCGTTATCTCTTCAAAAAACGCCATTGACCACCGCATCCGCCCTATCCGACTCCCACCTGCGTGAAGTCAAGCTGCACTCGGCGCAAGTGCTGAACGGCGATTTCCTCGACGTCCGACGCGACATCGTGCGCTTGCCCGACGGCAGCGAAGCTTCGCGTGAGTACGTGATCCATCCCGGCGCCGTGATGATCGTGGCCCAGCTGGGCGACGGGCAGCTGGTGCTGGAACGGCAATTTCGCTACCCGATGCGGTCCGTGATGATCGAGTTTCCGGCCGGCAAACTGGACGCAGGTGAGGCGTCGCTGGCGTGCGCGCAGCGCGAGTTGCTTGAAGAGACCGGCTACACCGCGCGCGAATGGGCCAGGGCAGGGGTCTTGCATCCGGTTATTTCTTATTCCACCGAATTTATCGACATCTGGTTCGCACGCGACCTGACGTTGCACCAGCGCAAGCTCGATGCCGGCGAATTTCTGGACTTATTCACCGCGTCTCAAGCCACGCTGCTCGACATGAGCCGCAGCGGTCAGATCACCGATGCCAAAACACTGACCGGCATCCTGTGGCTGCAGAACGTGACGGCAGGCATGTGGGCACTGAACTGGGAAACCGTCACGTCGCCCTGACATTGCGATAATCGGGCCATGAAAGTCCTGAATCTTCAATGCGCCCACCGGCATTCATTTGAAGGCTGGTTTGCGTCTGAAGATGACTTCCAGTTGCAATTGTCGCGTGAGTTGATTGCGTGCCCGATGTGCGACAGCAAGCACATCGAAAAAATGCCCAGTGCGCCGCGACTTAATCTAGGCGCGCAGCGGCCCAGCGCGGCCTCATCAGAATCGATCAATGATGCCGATCCCGCCAGCGATACCGGCGCGCCCGTCCGTGAGGGCCATCCTTCGCCATCGACGGATATTGCTTGGAAGCAAGCGCCTTCCGAAAGTGTCGTCGGCGGGCAAGCCGATTTTCTGAAAGCCCTGCGTCATCTGGTGGCCAATACTGAAGACGTTGGGCGACGCTTCGCCGAGGAGGCTCGTCGCATGCACTATGGCGATATCGAGGCCCGCAGCATTCGCGGCCGGGCCAGCGCCCGCGAGGCGGTTGAGTTGCTTGAAGAGGGCATTGATGTCATGCCCTTGCCGATGCCCGCTGCACTGAAAGAAACCTTGCAGTAGGGCGTTCGGGCTGCTGGGTGCCTACGCTTTCGGCTCTGCCCGCGCGTTTTTTTTGCTACTTATCTGATAGCTGCTTACCCAGGAAAACAGAGGGCTAGCGGCTAGATCTATGCTTAAAGACGTTTTTCAACCGAATGTCTGGAGGCTTTCAATCGTTGGCTGAGATTTTCTTGCAGGTGTTTTTCCAGCGCGTTTCAGGCGTTTCAGGCGTTTCAGCCTGCAGCCCAAGCAAACAGTGCGCAAGCCGCTATAAAAAACAGATCGCATCAAGATGTGACGTCAAATGTTTCGTGAAGCCGTAGATAAAACAGAGGTTGATGGAGCGGCAGTGCATGAGGTCCCGCAGGCAAGGCCCGAATCAAAAGACTTCAGTCGCGACGTAAATATGTCCAGCATGACATAATTAATATTGCCAACAATTAAATTGCATGCAATGTAAGTGTTGCCAAACTTGTGTCCCCTTTACTTCAAGCCACGAAAGACCTCCGTTCATGTCTACATCTGTTGAAAAAAATGCAATCGCAAATTCACGCCGCAACGTCATGCTCAGCGCGGCTGCCATCACTGCCGGTAGCATGGTCGCTGCTGGCACCGCCAACGCGGCAGCCCACGTCGCTCCAACGGCTAAAGGCAGCGGTATGTTGCACGGCAACATGGCCACCATGAAAGACGGCACCCAAATTTATTTCAAAGACTGGGGCACAGGCCCCAACACCGTGGTGTTCAGCCACGGTTGGCCATTGAGCGCTGATGCATGGGAAGATCAGATGCTTTTTCTGGCCTCCAACGGCTACCGCTGCATTGCGCATGACCGCCGCGGACATGGCCGCTCCAGCCAGCCGTGGGACGGCAACAACTACAACACGTTTGCCGATGATCTTGATACCCTGGTCAGCAGCCTCGGCGTGAAAAAAGCCACCTTCGTGGGCCATTCCATGGGTGGTGGTGAGGTGGCACGTTATCTGGGAAAGCATGGCAGCGCGCGCGCGTCCAAGGCGGTATTGATTGCTGCCGTCACCCCGCTAATGCTTAAAACCGCCGCCAATCCGGATGGTCTTCCCGTCAGCGTTTTTGACGGAATTCGGGCTGGCCTGCAGGCTGATCGGGCGCAGTTTTACAAAGACCTGACCACGCCATTCTTCGGCTTTAATCGCGCCGGCATCAAAGACTCGCAAGGCCGCCGCGATACCTTCACCACGCTGGGCATGCAGTCAAGCCTGCGCAGCTCGTACGAGTGCGTTAAACAGTTTTCGGAGACCGACTTCACAGCAGATTTGCAAAAGATGACGCTTCCCACGCTGGTGATTCATGGCGATGACGACCAGATCGTTCCGATTGGCGCATCTGCCAACGCAGCCATCAAACTGCTGAAAAACGGTCGTCTTGAGACTTATAAAGGTGGCTCACACGCCATCCCGCAAATGAACAAAGACAAGCTCAATGCCGATTTGCTGGCTTTTTTAAAGCAGGCGTAAACGTCGCTTGAAGCGGTGCGTTGCCAATGCAGCGCACCCCAGGCGTGATGGTGTCTTACCGCACCATCACGCTTTTTTCATCAGCTTGCTGAACAGATCACGGATACAAACCACGCAACTCCCGCGTGTGCAAAATCCGCTTGCAAGCCACGATGAAGGTTGCCGTTCGCAGGCTGACTTTCTGGTCTTGCGCCACGGCCCACACACCTGCAAAAGCTTCTTTCATGATCTTCACCAGACGTGCATTGATTTCGTCTTCGTCCCAGAAGAAGCTGGAAAAATCCTGCACCCATTCGAAATAGCTTACCGTTACGCCGCCCGCATTGGCAATCACATCGGGCAGCACCAGTACGTTGCGGTCTTTCAGTATGTCGTCGGCTGCCGGCGTCGTCGGGCCGTTGGCGCCTTCGATGATCATGCGTGCCTTGATGCGGCCTGCGTTGGCCGCCGTGATCTGCTGCTCGAGCGCGGCCGGAATCAAAATGTCGCAATCCACATCCCAGAAGCTGTCATTGGCCAGCACTTCAGCGCCTGCAAACCCTCCTACGCTGCCGGTTTCCTCGACATGCTTGAGCAGGGAAGGAACGTCAAGCCCCGCGTCGCGGAAAATTGTGCCGCCGTGGTCTTGCACCGCCACCACGCGGGCGCCCGCAGCCGCAAACAGCTTGCCGGCCACGCCGCCCACGTTGCCAAAGCCCTGCACCGCCACGCGCGCGCCGGATATGTCCAGCCCGATGTGTTTGGCGGCCTCCGTGCCGACGGTGAACACGCCGCGCCCGGTGGCCTCGCGTCGGCCGAGTGAGCCGCCCAGATCGACCGGCTTGCCAGTGACGACGCCGGTCGCGGTAGATCCGGTGTTCATCGAATACGTGTCCATCATCCAGGCCATGATCTGCTCGTTGGTGTTCACGTCAGGCGCCGGAATGTCTTTGTTCGGGCCGATGATGATGCCGATCTCACTGGTGTAGCGGCGCGTCATGCGCTCAAGCTCGCCGCGCGAGAGCTTCTTTGGGTCGACGCGTATCCCGCCCTTGGCGCCGCCGTAGGGCACATTCACCGCCGCGTTTTTCACCGACATCCATGCCGACAGGGCCATCACTTCCGACAGCGTCACGTCCTGGTGAAAGCGCACGCCGCCTTTGCCCGGCCCCCGCGACACGTTGTGCTGCACGCGGTAGCCTTCAAAGTGGGCGACCGTCCCGTCGTCCATGTGAATCGGCACATCGACGATCAGGATACGCTTCGGCCGCTTCAGCGTTTCGGCCCAGCGCGCCAGGCTGCCCAGGTGCGGAATGACCCGGTCCACCTGCTGCAGGTAGTTGCCCCAGGGGCCGAGGTTGTCGGCCTGAAGGTAGGACGGAAGGACGTGATTTGGGGTTTGCGCAGTGGTGATTGCGCCGGGGTTGGGCAACATAAAAGCTCCTGGTGGACGATCAAGTCCCTGAGCTTAGGCCTGTGGCTGCGCCTTGTCCAAGGCCAGGTTTACGTCACGTTATGCATTCAGTGCATGACAATTTTCCAGTCAAGTCGTGAACTGCAGCGAAGCCAGACGTGCATACACGCCGTCGCGCGTCACCAGTTCGGCGTGCGTGCCCTGCTCGATCAGGTGGCCGTGGTCCAGAACGATGATGCGGTCGGCCTGTTGCACCGTGGCCAGCCGGTGGGCAATGACCAGCGTGGTGCGGTCTTTCATCGCTGATTCAAGTGCGGCTTGCACCATGCGTTCGCTCTCCGCATCCAGCGCGCTGGTGGCTTCGTCAAGCAGCAGCAGCGGCGAGTTTTTCAGCATGGCTCTGGCAATCGCAATGCGCTGGCGCTGCCCGCCCGACAGCCGCACGCCACGCTCGCCGAGGAACGAGTCATAGCCTTCGGGCAGCGCGCTGATGAATTCATGCGCAAAGGCGGCCTTGGCGGCGGCTTTGGTTTCGTCGTCGGTCGCATCAGGCTTGCCGTAGCGGATGTTTTCCAGCGCGCTGGTCGAGAAAATCACCGCGTCCTGCGGCACGATGCCGATGCGCTGGCGCAGGTCGTGCAGCGACATGTCGGCGCATCGCACGCCGTCCAGCTCAATGCGGCCCGACGACGGGTCGTAAAAACGCAGCAGCAACTGGAACACGGTGCTCTTGCCCGCGCCACTCGGCCCGACGATGGCCACCGTCTCACCCGGCGCCACACTCAGCGAGAAATTGCTCAGCGCCGCGGTGGCCGGACGCGACGGATAGTGAAACGTCACTGCTTCGAATTTAATAGCGATTCCCGCAAGTATCACCTGGGCTGGAAGCGGATTTGATGGTGAAACGACGGGTGAACGGCTGGCCAGCAGCTCCATCAGGCGCTCTGTCGCACCGGCGGCGCGCAGCAGATCGCCATAGGTCTCGCCCAGTACGGCGGCGGCTCCGGCGAGGATGATCACGTACACCACAGTCTGGCCCATGTGGCCCGCACTGATGTCGCCGCGCATCACCGCCTGCGTGCCCTGGTACAGGCCCCACAGCAGCGCGCCGGCGGTTGCAATGATGATGAACGCGATCAGCACCGACCGGGCTTTGGTACGGCGGATGGCGGTGACGAACGCGTTCGTCGTTGCCGCGTCGAAGCGGTCGGTCTCGCGCTTTTCGGCGGTGTAGCTTTGCACCACCGGAATCGCGTTCAGCACTTCGGCTGCAATCGCGCTGGAGTCGGCAATGCGGTCCTGACTCGCGCGCGAGAGCTTGCGCACGCGCCGGCCAAAAATCACGGCGGGCGCCACAATCAGCAGCAGCGCACCCAGCACCTGCACCATCAAAAACGGGTTGGTGTAGATCAGCATGAAGATGGCGCCCACACCCATCACCAGGTTGCGCAGACCCATGCTGAGCGACGAGCCCACCACCGTCTGCACCAGCGTGGTGTCACCGGTCAGGCGGCTCAATACTTCGCCGGTTTGCGTGGTTTCAAAAAACTCCGGGCTTTGCCTGAGTACATGCGAATACACCGCATTGCGCAGGTCGGCGGTGACGCGCTCGCCGAGCCAGCTCACCATGTAAAAACGGCCGGCGGAAAAGATGCCCAGCGCGGCTGCGACGGCGAACAGCTCGAAGAAATGCGTGCGCAAGCCCATCAGCTGCGCGCCCCGGTCAGCGTCCGTCATGGCACGCGTCAGCCCGCCATCAATCAGGCCGCGCAGCGCCAGCGGAAACACCAGCATCGCCACGGCAGCCATCACCAGAAAAAAGATGGCCAGACCGATGCGACCCCGGTAAGGGCGCAGGAACGGCAGCAGGCCCGAAAGAGATTGGGGGCTTTTGGCTTTTGCGCGTTCGGTGTTCATGGAGGTGGGTGGCTTGAAATCGGGTGAAAGCGTCTAGAAACAGCGGCTTCAGGCATTAAATAGCTTTCCAGCCCAAGCAAAACTTGCGCAGGAAGCTATAAAAAAAGGAGCATATGGCGGTCGTACCTGCCGCTTTGCTTGGGGGTCAAAAGCGGCGGGAGAGCGTCATTATCAAAGAAACTGATTGGCGAAAGTCGGGGTTCGGTGCACGCAGCCCGGCCGGTCCGAATCGGCTCGGCCCACTCGCATTTGCCCAAAGCCCGGCAGGCTTCGCGCGTTCAGAGCTTGGGAATGTGCAGCGTCTTGCTGATCATCATGCTGCCCGATAGCGCAAACAACAACGCCGCCGGGTGCAGCAGCCACGGGCCTAGCAAAAACACGCCGCCATACAGGTCGTCGCCAATGCGCCCTTGCCACGCCGCAAAAGCCAGCAGCGCCGTCAGCAGCACGCTGGTCGGAATCGGCGTGCCTTCGAAGTAGCGCACCTTGCCGCTGTCACTTGAAAGCGTCTCGGCCGTCACGTTGTAGCGCGCCAGCCGGCTCACGCCGCAGCACACGAAGTAAATCAGCGCCACCGCATCCCAGCCCCCCTGCAGTCCCGCCGCAAAGCCGAGTGCTGCTGGTGCCACGCCAAAGGAAACGATGTCAGCCAGCGAATCGAGCTCACGGCCCAAGGCAGAATTCTGGTGCCGCGCCCGCGCAATCTTGCCGTCGAATACATCAAAGGCAAACGCCGCCGGCGCCAGCGCCGCAGCCGCAAAAAAGTGAAACGGCAACTGGCTGCTCATGTAGAGCATGGCGAACAGCACCGCGCCCACGCCGCAAGCTGCATTGCCGAGCGTAAAAAAATCCGCCAGGTGAAAGTCGCGCAGCATGGAAAAATGGCGGCGCCTGGCGGGGGTGGCTGTGGTGTTGGCGTTGTCGTTCTGCATGGCGTCCTTTGCGGTTTTGCACGCGTGTCTCTGGGTGCATCGCGTGTTGCTGATCCTATCGGCCGCAGACCTTCAAAGCAGTCAGACCCCGGCCCCGGCGGCTGTCGGTGGCATCCCACGTTTTTATAACGCTATCTGCAAGCTGAATCCGCTTTAGGCCCAATAAATACGACCGTAAACAGCTATTAATAACATAGCGAAGGAGCCGGATCCAGCCAAGCTGGCCTGACCTGGCGCGAGACTGTGCAACCTCCACCGCCTCATTCACCCGCCGGCAAAACCCGTCAATCTGCGCGCCATCTATCCAGCGCGCCACCGCCACCATTTGCCGGTCCGGGTCAATCCAGACCACGTTGGCGCCGGCGCCTATGCAAAAGTAGCTGGCTGCCGATGCGCTGCGGAACACGCCGCGCAGGCCGTTGCGCCAGACCAGCGTGCCGTACCACGGCGCAATCGCGCAAGGCGATTGAGAAGGTTCGGTCGGCACGGTTCGGCTCCCCCCAGAACATGTTATCGCCAACAGAGAAAGCAGGTGCGCCCAAAACACCTCTGGCGACTTTGGAAGCAGGGATCAAACGCCAGATAACGGCGATCCGCGTACCATGCGCCCAGTACCTCTGCCCAATACCCTCGCCTGACCGGCCTCAATCACGACAAACTGCTTCCTCCATGAACAACACTTCCTCTTACACGCCGCCAAAAATCTGGTCTGACATCAAGGAAAACGGTGGCCGCTTCGCCAGCATCAATCGCCCGACCGCAGGGCCGACTCATGAAAAGGAACTGTCGGTCGGGCGCCATCCGCTGCAACTCTATTCGCTGGGCACGCCGAACGGCGTCAAGGTGACGGTGATGCTTGAGGAATTGCTGGCAGCGGGGCACAGCGGTGCAGAATACGACGCCTGGCTGATCCGGATCCAGGACGGCGACCAGTTCGGCAGCGGTTTCGTCTCAGCCAATCCCAACTCGAAGATCCCCGCGCTGGTCGATCACAGCGGACCGGCGCCGGTCAGGGTGTTTGAGTCAGGCGCGATCCTGATTTATCTTGCCGAAAAGTTCGGCGCCTTTCTTCCTCTAGAGGGCGCCAGGCGTGCCGAATGCCTGTCGTGGCTGTTCTGGCAGATGGGCAGTGCGCCTTTTCTGGGCGGGGGGTTTGGTCACTTCTATGCGTACGCGCCGACCAAGATCGAGTACGCGATTGATCGGTACGCGATGGAGGTCAAGCGCCAACTTGACGTACTCGACCGTCGCCTCGCCGAGAGTCCCTATCTGGCGGGGGACGAGTACACCATTGCCGACATGGCGGTGTGGCCCTGGTATGGCACGCTGGTCAAGGGTCAGCTGTACGAAGCGGCTGAATTCCTGCAGGTTCAGGCCTACACCCATGTGCTCCGCTGGACCAACCAGATTGCCCAACGTCCAGCCGTCCGGCGTGGTCGCATGGTCAACCGCACCGTGGGCGAGCCAGCTAGCCAATTGCACGAGCGCCATGATGCCAGCGACTTCGACACCAAAACCCAGGATAAGTTGGCCACGCCGCTTTGATGCTCAGCTGCCTGTCCTGTCCTTTAAGCAAAGCCAATCATGATCATCCTATACGACTGCGCCACCGCGCCCAACCCACGCCGCGCCCGCATTTTGCTCGCCGAAAAGGGGATTGGCCACGAGACAGTCCAGGTGGACCTGAGGAATGCCGAGCAACTGAGCGAGGCCTACCAAAAAATCAATCCGCAATGCACAGTCCCAGCGCTGCGTACCGAAGATGGGGCAATACTGACCGACAACGCGGCGATCACGGCCTACCTGGAGGCCTGTTACCCAGCGCCGCCGCTGCTGGGCACCACCGCAGACGAAAAAGCGGAAATTGCCAGCTGGAACTGGCGCGTCGAGTTCGAGGGGCTGCTGGCCGTCGCCGAAGCACTGCGCAACAGCGCGCCGGCCATGGCCAACCGTGCGCTGCCCGGGCAGATGGACTACGCGCAGATTCCCGAACTGGCGCAGCGTGGCCTGGCACGGCTGCAACAATTCTTTGTCATGCTCAACGAGCACCTGGCTGACCGCAACTTCATCGCCACCGACAGTTTCAGTGTGGCCGACATCACTGCAGTGGTAGCCGTTGACTTTGCGCGCGTTGTGAAGATCAAGCCCGGTGAACAACACACACACCTTCAACGCTGGCGAGCGGCGATGGCTCAGCGGCCGTCGATGTCTTTATAAGCAATAAAGCGCCGCACCTCGCTTTAAAACGGCAATGATCCCGCCAGACAAGGCAGGTAGAAAAAGACAGGCGTCATTAGAACCATTCAAGCCGGAGGTCGTAGCAGACCCATGCCTGACTGCCAGCGACTGACTTAAAAGTCGTCATCAGCTGGCCACCGACAAACATGGTGGTCGATGGCTACTCGCCAACCCAGCATCACATCCGCAGCGGCTGCGCATACCCCGTCATCTCCAGATACCCGCGCCCAACCCGCTTCCCGTTGCTGCTCAAAAGGTCGCTTAAACCTTCCCAGTAAATCGCGCCGGTGGACTGGCGGCTGTCGAGTTCCTGGTTGTCGATGACGGCTTTGACGGTGTAGAAATCTGCGGGGGTACGAACAATCCATTCGACCGGATACGTCGCCTGGCTCAAGGGGCTTTTCCAGAGGCGCACGGGTTTGAAAGTGACTTCGCCGCGACTGAAAATATACGGCTCGCCCCCTGCCGCGCGGAACGATCCGCCGTCCCACACCGCAGCACTATTTTTGTCGCGCAGGCGAAAGGCGGTCAGCGCGCTGCCGTCGTCCAGGTTCATGCCGATCCAGTCCCAGCCGGTGGCGCTGGGATGCAGTATTTCTTCGCTCCACTCGTGATCGAGCCAGGCCTTGCCGGTGACTTCAAAACTTTTTCCTTGCAACTGCAAAGTGCCACGCGTCGCGAGTTGCGGCTGGCTGTAGTAGTAGCTGGCTTGTTTTTCTTCGGGGCCTTTGCGCGACAGGCCGCGCTTGCCCTGCAGCAGCACGGCTTGCGTTTCGGTGAACTGCAGCTGGATGCCGAAATCGGTGCCCGGCAGCTCGGCCGCATAGCGGTTCGGCTGGCCGGGCATCACCTGCATGACCTGAAGCTGCCAGTCGCGCAGCTTGACGCTCATGTCGGTCTGGCTGGCGGTGGCGATGCCGAAGCCGTCGCGCGCAATAAGCTGGTCATGCCAGAGTTTTTTACCCTGCACGTCGGTGATGGCGGCATGGGCAAACACAAGTTGTTTGGCGGCGAAATTTGACGCCATAGCCTGCGTGCCATCGACGCGCGAGCGAAAAAAAGTCAACTGGAAACCAAATTCGCGCGCAACGGCGCCTGTAGTGGCCGCGTGGCCGGTGATGTACCACCACTCAGTGCGAAAGTCAGGGTGCGAGCCGCGATCACGCGGAAAGGCGAGGGCTTTTGGTGGCAGGGCGTGGGCGGTGTTAATTCCCAAAACGGACAAGCCTGAGGCACCGGCGGCCAGCAGCACACTTCTTCTTTTTGGGCCATGCGAGGCAACAGGCAACAAGGGAGTGCGCATGCGTCGATTCTGGCAGCGCGCAGCCAGACAGTCTGGCACCAGGGTTTTGTAGAGTCAGCAGGCCAGGCGCACGCGTGATGCGCGCGCGTGATGTTGCGTTAAATCAGGCTGAAGCCTATGCTTGAAGGGCTTCAGCAACCCGCGCAGGAGGTGGACCATGTACCAACGAATTTTGCTTGCTTATGACGGCTCAAAATCGGGGCAGCAGGCGCTGCTTGAATGCCGCGATGTGGCGCAGTGGAGCCAGGCCACGGTGAGCCTGGTCGCGGTGACGCCGCTCTACATTCACATGGTGGGCGTGGAGGCGGGCATTTACGACAACGAACTCGCCGAACAGGAAAAAGAAAAATACACCGGAATTCTCAACGACGGCATTGAGCAACTACTGGCAGCAGGGTTTCATGCCAGTGGGGAAGTGCTTATCGGTGAAACGGTCGATGAAATTGCCGGGCATGCCAAAAAAATTGACGCAGACCTGATCGTCGTCGGTCATCGGCATCTGGATGGTTGGGCGGCTCGCTGGTGGCGGGGCTCGGTGTCTAAATCGCTGATTGAGCATGCCCCGTGCAGCGTGCTGGTGGTTATTACCAAATGATCAAAGGCGGGGTTATCCGTTCCCCCGCAGCCGCCCTGCGTGCAGGCGGTAGCGACTTAAAAAGACGGAGCCGCCTGTCTGGAAGTCGCGGTCTGAAAAATAATTTCACCACTGGGAATATGCACCACGCGCACTTGCTGGCGCGTCGGGTCAGCTACGCTTTTCACCGCGACGGCGACGGCCAGCGACGAGTCGGCGTAGATATGTTCAAAAGCGGGGTGTGGCAGCAAGCTTCCCAACGAGGAGTTTGTGCTTTCGATGCGGTACTGGGCAGAGTTCATGATCGTAAGTCCTTGAATTTTGGACCGAGGCGAGGATGCGCATTGCAATCTGGGGGGTAGGGAACGATGCGAAAGTGACACCTTGCAAGTGTCAAGTTGCCTTATTTATAGTAGGTAAGAGGTATTTTTTGTGTAGGACAACGCGTACAGAAATTTGCCTAAGGTAAGCAAACGAAAAGTTGTTTACTGAAAAAATGCACTTGTAGCGAATTGGTTAAGCTCACCAGTCTTCTTTAACCGCCAGCACGGCGTCTTTTCCTGCCGCAGCACGCCCGGCCAGCCAGGCAGTCATGGTGCCCGCTGCCACCACCGCCGCACACAAGACCGTCAGACGCGCCCACGGCACCTGCAGGTCCATGGTCCAGTGAAAGCTCTGCGGGTTGACGACATGCACCAGCACCGTAGATACCGCCAGGCCCAGGCCGAGGCCGGCGAGTGCGCCAATCACCGTCCACGCCGCGCCTTCGCCCGCTACCACTGCCAGAATTTGCTGGCGCGTCAGGCCCAGGTGTGCGAGCAGCCCGAACTCTTTGCGACGTGCGAGCACCTGGGCGCTGAAACTCGCCGCCACTCCGAAAAGACCAATCGCAATCGCGACGCCCTGCAGCCAGTAGGTCACTGCGAAGCTGCGGTCGAAAATACGCAGCGAAGTGGCGCGAATCTGCGTGACCGAAGCCAGCTCAACCAGGCCTTGCGCACCGGTTTGCTGCGCCGCCAGGTCGCGAACAGACGCCTGCACCTGCGCTTCCGTAGCTTGGCCGCTCAGCCACAGCGCCAGGTCGTTGACGCGGCGGTCGCCGGTCAGCCGCTCGAAGTCTCGCTGGGCAATGGCAATGGAGCCGAACTGCCGTGCGTAGTCGCGCCATACGCCCGCGACGAAAAAAACGCTGGCATCGGGCGCCACTCCATTGGCTATTAAATCAGTAGCTGCTTGTACACGTGTTTCCTGGGCTAAAGCATTAAAAGCCTTCGAAAGCGGGGTAAACGAAGACCCTGGCCGCGCGCCGTATAAATCGACCATCGCCTCGCTGACGTAGATGCCGATTTGCCCGGCGGGCACCGGCAGCGGGTTGCCCACCAGCGGCAGCGTGGCCGCCGGGTCGTCAATGTTGCGGGCAATCAAGGCCACCGTCGGCTGCGCCGCATCGAGCAGCAATTGCGTGGTGCGCAGTGCGCTGATGCGCGCCACACC
>JANPFZ010000231.1:0-3105 GCA_031423655.1 Polaromonas sp. | reverse complement strand
TCGCGCGCCGCCATGCGGGCCTTGTACGCGGAGGGCGGTGAGGACGAGCGCGCACTGGCCGGCTGGATGGACAAACTCGCCAGGTAAATCTCAGCGAATCCTGACAGCGAGTCCAAAGGAAGCGTTCGGCTGCCATGGCGGGCTCCCCGGTGAACGTGATGGCAAATTCGTGTGCGACACGCCGAAACAGGCAACAAGGACCCAGAAACAGGTCAAAAACTGCCAAATTTCAAGCGTTTTATGCCGCTAGCCCAATGGATATGTGCGCAAGCAGCTATAAAAATAGTAGCAATCAGGTTGACTTAATTTCACCTTATTGCACGCCTCTATCCCTTGCAGCCGCCGGATCAACACTTTTTCGACAAGTAGTTGCGCTACTACGCACCCTAAGTCCGATTTTAAAAAAGCTGTAAGAGCATAAATGCAAGATCCCACCCATGATTTACACAATTTCCGTGGTTTCCGCATAATTGCGCGCGTCGCCCGCGTGTACAAACCTGCGGACGTGCTTTTCCTACAATTTGGTCGCGTGCATACTTTGAGCTGCAAGCAGAGGTATTTAGATGCAAGCACCGTAGTGATGAAAATAACTAATCAAGGGTTTTATGAAACTGTTAGCCATGCTTTTTATGTCCGCGCTTCTTTTGATCGCCGGATGCACATCACCTAAACCTACCAACCTGCCGCCATATGACGAGGCCGCGTACAAGCCGTTTGCTGCAACCGGAACTGCAACGGTCAACGGCGGTTCATATTTAGTCACCAAGGGCGGCGACATTAAAAAAGGTGCAGCGCGCCAAGTATTTCTAATTCCGGAGACTGCGTTCTTAACTGCACGCATGAACTCTACAGACTTCTGGTACCCGACCTATGATTGGCTGGGCTGGAGTGGCACTGAAAGGGAGACCATCGCGCAGGCGTGGCGGCACACGCGGATTGCTGTGGCTGATGTTGATGGAAAGTTTTCTTTCTCGAAGGTGCCCGCCGGAAAGTACTTCGTTGAAACGCAGCTGTTCTGGCAGTACATGAGTTGTGGTATGTGGGGATGCAAAAATGCAGATACTGGTGCTGTGCTACGCAACCAAGTTGAGGTCAAGGATGGGGCCGTGGTTGATGCACAACTTACTGCCGCTATCAATCGCTAAACAAGAACCGACACCCAATACGTCGTTTCTAGATCTCGCACAACCGATTGGCTAACTCCCCCATCCGGACCTTCCCCCAAAGGCTGGAAGGGGAAAAACATAGTGTTTTAGGCCTCTAGCGCAAGTAATACTTGCGCTGGCAGCTATGAAATAGATTGCGCAATTCGTATCCGACCAATTTCCAGCCTGACCACAGGCTTGGCCGTCGCAGCCGGGCTTCCAGAAATTTTCAGAACCAACGAATCGACCAATCTCAAGGCACAAACGCTTCCAGTTGCAAACCGCCAACAGCGCGGAAGTGTTTGACATTGCCGGTAAGCAGAGTCAGCTGGTGTTCAAGGGCCGTGGCGGCGATCAGCGCATCGCCCATTTGCAGCCCGTGGCTCAAGGTGAGCGACTCCATCAGCGCGATAGCCTGCTGCGTGGTCACGTCGGTCAGCGGCACGATGCGGGCACTGCGCAACTCCAGCATCTTCTTGACTGCCGCCAGTTCGGTTTTGTCGCGCATGCCCTGCAGCAATTCCATGTAGCTGACTGCCGAAAGCGTGAGCGAGTCCAGTTCATCGAGCCGGCGAGTGGCCTGCGCATAGCCGCGCAGGTGCCAGATCAGTACGTCAGTATCGACCAACACGGCAGTTAGGGTTGGTTGTCGCTGCGCGAGCCGTCGCGGCCGTAGCGTGGCTCACGAAGTTTGCGCACGTAGGCTGCCACGTCGGGCATATCCTGACGGTCGCGCCAGATGCCAAACGCCGGATCGTCGGTGATGAACTCTTCAACAGGCACGTCGGACTGCGGTTCCTCCTCAATACGCACGGTGACATGCGCATTGCGAGACTGCGCCAGCTTGGCGCGCCACGCCGACGGCAACTCGGCCACGGGTACATGCTCAATCACTATCGCATTCATTTGATTCTCCTTAAGCACCGCTGGACGCCAGCATGACTTCGATCAATTAACCATAGCACGGTCTTTAAAATTCAGAAAATTAAGCGATTTATTGCCTGACTCCCTCATCCCGGCCTTCTCTAAAGGCGCGAAGAGGCGAGAAAAAAGTGTTTTAGGCCTCTAGCCCAAGCAATACCTGCGCTAGCAGCTATCAAAACAGTAGCGCTCGCCCTGCTCTGATCGCGGCTTGTCTTACGTCTCGTTCTCCAACAACCGCTGCATAAACGCCTCGCACTGCGCCAGCTGGGCCAGCGACACAAACTCATTTGGCCGGTGCGCCTGTTCAATGTCGCCAGGGCCGCAGATCACGGTGGGAATGCCTGCTGCCTGAAACAGCCCGCCTTCGGTGCCGTAAGACACAGCCCCGTTTGGCTTGTTGCGGGAAAGTGCCATGGCGAGTTTGACGATCTCGTCAGTCTCTTGCATGTTCATACCGGGCGCGGTGTTCATCATTTCGAGTTGGATGGCGGCGTTGGGTTCGATGCGTTGCATCTCGGGCAGCAGCGTGGCGGCGTAGTCTTTGATTTCCTGGAATAGCTTGTGCTCGGATGCGCCGGGCAAGGTGCGCGCCTCAAAGATAAATTCACATTCCTTGGGCACGATGTTGGCCGCCAGTCCGCCCCGGATCAGCCCGGTCTGCATGGTGGTGAAGGGCACGGTGAAGGCGTAGTCACGCGTTTCCAGCTGCTGCAGCCGGTCGGCCATCTGGCGGATGTAAACAATGATGCGGGCGGCGTATTCGATGGCGTTGACGCCCTGGGTGGTGTAGCTGGAATGGGCTTCGCGGCCGGTGATGCAGCAGCGAAAACGGTGCGTGCCCTTGTGCGCAATGATGGGCTGCATCAGCGTCGGTTCGCCGACGATGCAGCCTGCTGTTTTCAGGCCGATGTCCTGCAAATCCTTGATCAGCCCGCGCACACCGATGCAGCCGACTTCTTCGTCGTATGAAAAAGCAAAGTGCAGCGGCGCATCGGCCTTGCTGGCCAGAAACTGCGGCGCCATGACCAGCGCGGTG
>JANPFZ010000230.1:0-7729 GCA_031423655.1 Polaromonas sp. | reverse complement strand
CTTTGGCGCGCAAGTGCTGTCGTGGGTGACGGCCGACGGCATCGAGCGCATTTACCTCAGCCCGCGCGCCGTTTTTGACGGCACCAGTCCGATTCGAGGCGGCGTCCCGCTGTGCTTTCCGCAATTCAATCAGCGCGCACTTGGCTCGTTGCCCTTGCCCAAGCATGGGTTCGCCCGCACGCAGGCCTGGCGCGTGTCCGCCGTGCAAGCGCATGCCCGGTGGGCCGAAACCACGCTGGCACTGGCTGACAGCCCGCAGACCCGGTCGATGTGGCCGCATGCGTTCGCAGCAACTTGCACCGTCACGCTGGAGCCCGACCACCTCAAAATTGCGTTCGAGCTGCTCAACACGGATGCGCAGCTCTTTTCTTTCGCCTTCGCGCTCCACACCTACCTGCAGGTTGACGACCTCAGCCGCTGCGAGCTGCTGGGCTTGCAGGGTCTGGATTATTGGGACGCAGTGCAGCACCCCAGCCAGCCGGGCGTGCGCACCACACAGTCGGGGCGCGCGCTGCATTTCAGCAGTGAAACCGACCGCGTCTATGCCAAGGCCAAAGTGCCGCTGCTGATGCGCGACGGCAGCGGTTCGCTTCGGGTGGAGCAGTCGCCCAGCCTGACCGAAGTGGTGGTCTGGAACCCGGGCGCTGCGCTCTGTACCGCGCTGGGCGATATGCCTTTGCACGGCTTTAATCACATGCTTTGCATTGAGGCGGCCAGAATCAACACGCCGCAGGTGCTGATGCCGGGCGAGTCGTGGCGCGGCTGGCAAAGCCTTCGCGTCATGCCTGCCGCATTTCGCCCCTCTGGTTTCTCACCGCTCTGACGTGTCTGACAATTTTCATGCTGGCCAAACGCATCATTCCCTGCCTTGACGTCACCGGCGGCCGCGTCGTCAAGGGCGTCAACTTCCTTGAATTGCGCGACGCCGGCGACCCGGTCGAGATCGCTGCCCGCTACAACGACCAGGGCGCCGACGAACTGACGTTTTTGGATATCACCGCCACCAGCGACGGCCGCGACTTGATCCTGCACATCATCGAGGCGGTGGCCAGCCAGGTGTTCATTCCGCTGACGGTAGGCGGCGGTGTGCGTACGGTCGACGACGTGCGGCGTCTGCTCAATGCCGGCGCCGACAAAACCAGTTTTAACTCTGCTGCGCTGGCCAACCCGCAAGTGATTGACGATGCTTCCGGAAAATTCGGCGCGCAATGCATCGTGGTGGCCATTGATGCCAAACGCCGCAGCGTTGGGGACGCCCTGGCGCGCGGCGCCGGCTGGGACGTCTACAGCCACGGCGGCCGCAAAAACACCGGACTGGACGCGGTCGCCTGGGCCACCGAAATGGCATGCCGCGGCGCCGGTGAAATTTTACTCACCAGCATGGACCGCGACGGCACCAAATCAGGCTTCGATCTTGAGCTGACCCGCGCTGTCAGTGACGCCGTCAGCGTGCCAGTGATTGCGTCGGGCGGCGTCGGCAACCTCGACCATCTGGCCGACGGCATCGAGCTGGGCCACGCCGACGCCGTACTGGCCGCCAGCATTTTTCATTACGGTGAATACACGGTGCAGCAAGCCAAGCAGCACATGGCGGCGCGGGGCATTCCGGTGAGGATGTAAACCCCCGTCGGACGCTCACTGCGTGTAGCGCCTTCCCCCCTGCTGGGGCGGCACCTGCGGCCCGGCAAAGCCGCATCCGCGATGCCCCTGGTTTAAGAGCTTCCGTGACCGCACCCAAATCCCGGACAATACCGCCATGAACTGGCTTGATGAAATCAATTGGGACGACAAGGGCCTGATCCCTGTCATCGCACAGGAAGCAGGCAGCGGCGACGTGCTGATGTTTGCCTGGATGAACCGCGAGGCGTTGGAGAAAACGGCCAAACTGCGGCAGGCGGTGTATTTCAGCCGGTCGCGTGGGCGGCTGTGGCACAAGGGTGAAGAGTCGGGTAACTGGCAAACGGTGCATGAAATTCGCCTTGACTGCGACAACGACGTAATTTTGCTCAAGGTGACGCAGCCCGGAAGCGAAGCGGCCAGCGCTGATTCACCCTCGCACGCGATTGCCTGCCACACCGGTCGCCACAGCTGTTTTTTCCATCTTTTCAAAGATGGTCAGTGGGTTGTGACCGAGCCGGTCTTGAAAGACCCGACCCGCATCTACAAGTAGGGCTTGAGTAAATACATGCGCTCCAACGATTCTCTTCAGCGCCTGGCGCAAACCATCGAAACCCGCAAGGTGGCCAATGGCGGCGATCCGGACACGAGTTATGTGGCGCGGCTGCTGCACAAAGGCCCGGACGCATTTCTGAAAAAAATCGGCGAAGAAGCGACCGAGACGGTGATGGCAGCCAAAGACATTGACTGCGGCGGCGGCACGCCCGACCTGAAAGCCAAACTGGTCGGCGAGGTGGCTGACCTGTGGTTTCACAGCCTGATTGCGCTGGCGCATTATGGCTTGAGCCCGGCGGACGTGATTGCCGAACTGGAGCGCCGCGAAGGCACCAGTGGCATCGAGGAAAAGGCGCTTCGCAAGGCGGTGCAGCGCGAGGCTTCCAACGATTGACGACTGACCATTGACTACTGGAAAAAGGACAGATGGTGAACGATAACATCGTGACGATTGAGCCGGACGAAGGCCTGAAAACCTGGGGCTGGGTGAGTTATTTGCTGCACCTGGTGGTGGCTGTGGCTGCGGTTCTGCCCGGCGCGCAGGTGTCGATTGCCTTGTTGCTGATTGCGCTGGTGATTGATCTGGTCAAGCGCAGCGATGCGGCCAACACCTGGCAGGCCTCGCATTTCAGCTGGCGCATTCGCACTGTGCTGTGGGCCGGCGTGTGGTACCTGCTCACTTCCTGGCTCTGGCTGCTGTTTCTTGTTCCTGGTTGGATTGCCTGGGGATTGATCTCGATCTGGTTCCTTTATCGCATCATCAAGGGCATGGTGCGCATGAACGCCGGTCGCCCGGTGGATGTGGGTTAGGGCAGATTGATCATGGCTGAAACCAATTGCATTTTCTGCAAGATTACGTCGGGCGCGATTCCGAGCCGCAAGGTTTATGAAGACGACGAGCTGTTTGTGTTTCACGACATTGCGCCGTGGGCACCTATTCATTTTTTAATGGTGCCGAAAACGCACATTCCGTCGATGGCGCAGGTTCAGGACGAACACGCCGCGCTGCTCGGCCGCATGATGACGCTAGCGCCACGGCTGGCGCTGGAGCAGGGCTGCAAGCCGTACCCCGATGGCGGTTTCCGCATGGTGGTCAATACCGGTGTGGAAGGCGGTCAGGAAGTGCATCATTTGCACATGCACGTGATGGGCGGGCCAAGGCCCTGGTTGCGCGGGTGAGAAGCCAGGACTACAGGGAGCAGCGCATCAGCGGCCACTAACCCACACGCAAAAGGGTTGTAATCGGTGTAGCTTCATGCAGGGCATCTAGAATCAATACAGTTGTGTCATAGAGCGCCAACGCGGCGCGAGCAGTAACTTCCCCACAGGAGCAAATCATGGGTTCATTTTCTATCTGGCATTGGCTGATCGTGCTGTTGATCGTGGTGATGGTTTTTGGCACAAAGAAGCTGAAAAACATTGGCGGCGATCTGGGTGGTGCCGTCAAGGGTTTCAAGGACGGCATGAAAGAAGGTGGTGCTGCGACTGATGACAAGACGGCCATGCCTGCAGGTCAGGTCACCAACGCGCAAAGCGCCGACAAGCAAGCCGACAAGACGACGATTGACGTTGAAGCCCGGCAAAAGTCCTGAACTGGTGTTTGCTGCCCCCGGTTGCCTGCTGGCCTGCCTTGAGAACTCATCACTTGAGCGTGTGCCGAAGTGATTGACATTGGCATCTCGAAAATCGCCCTGATAGGCGCCGTGGCGCTGATCGTGATCGGGCCGGAAAAGCTGCCGCGACTGGCGCGCACCATTGGTACGCTGCTGGGAAAGGCGCAGCGCTACGTCGCGGATGTCAAGCAGGAAGTCAGTCGTTCAATGGAACTTGACGAGCTGAAAAAGATGAAAGAAGACGTCGAAGGCGCGGCCCGCGACGTGGAAAATTCCATCCACACCGGCGCCACTGATTTCGAAAAATCATGGTCCGAGGCCACGGGCAGTTCATCCGATTCATCGACATCGTCCAGCGACCTGCCGGGCATGATTATTTTCCCCGAGTACCGGCACCCAAAAAAGAAATGGCGCCTGAAAACCGGCGCCACGCCGCGGTGGTTCAAGGCGCGCTCGGGCGTGCGCACCCGCGCGCAGTCGGGCGCCGCACGGGTGGCGCGCTTCCGACCGCCAGCGGGGCGCTCTGCCTGAGCAATCGCCTGATTCTTTCGAATCTTCTGTTTTTGCGTGCATGCCGGCGCTTTCTCCCTTTTTTTCAGCGCACACTTCCCTCATGAGCGACCCCAGCACGAAAAAATCTGACAAACCCGACGAACTGGCGGGCACCGAGCAGCCGTTTGTCCAGCACCTGATGGAGCTGCGCGACCGCATGATCAAGGCGGTGGTTGCGATTGGCATTGCCGCCGCCCTGCTGGCGTTTTTCCCCGGTCCGGGTGCGCTGTACGACATCATGGCCGCGCCTCTGGTGGCTACCCTGCCCAAGGGCGCCACGCTGATCGCCACCAACGTGATCTCGCCGTTCGTCGTGCCGATCAAGATTCTTTTCATGGCGGCCTTCATGATTGCTTTGCCGGTGGTGCTCTACCAGGTCTGGGCCTTCGTGGCGCCGGGCCTGTATACGCACGAGAAAAAACTGGTCATGCCGCTGGTGGTTTCCAGCACGCTGCTGTTTTTTGTCGGCGTGGCGTTTTCTTACTTTGTGGTGTTCGGGCAGGTGTTTACTTTTATCCAGAGCTTTGCGCCCAAGTCGATCACCGCAGCGCCTGACATCGAGGAATACCTCAACTTTGTGATCGGCATGTTTCTGGCCTTCGGGCTGGCGTTTGAAGTGCCAATTGCCGTTATT
Source organism: Polaromonas sp. (assembly GCA_031423655.1). GTDB lineage: Bacteria > Pseudomonadota > Gammaproteobacteria > Burkholderiales > Burkholderiaceae_C > Polaromonas. The sequence goes on along the minus strand of JANPFZ010000230.1, from coordinate 2,758 downwards.
TTGCTGGTCCGCATGGGCGTGCTGACGGTAGCCCAGCTGCGACAGTACCGGGGCTATTTCTGGGTGATTGCCGCTGTGGGCACGGCGCTAGTCACGCCGCCAGACGCGGGCTCGATGCTGATGCTTCTGGCGGTGGTGGGCAGCCTGTATGAAGTCGGCATCATTGCCGCGCAGATGTTTTTGAAGACGACCAAGGAGCCGGAAGAGAATGACACCGAGGTCGCCAAGCCCTGAGGGCAGTCAGGGCGCCGGCCCCGATTCAGCACCCTTCGGTGCCAAATTTCAGCAAAAAAACGCTGCTAGCCCAGGAAATACGCGCGCGAGAAGCTATTAATTCAGTAGCAGACCGATTTGGCCGACTGATTTAACAGATAGCTCACTGTTGCGGTTGCCGCTGCACCTTTGGCCGCTGGCGTTGGCCTGGCGTGACCGGAATTTCGCTCTCATTGCCGCCACGAATCACCGTCAGCGGCGCGGGTGTGCCGGGCTTGAGAGCAGCCACTGCTGTCAGCAGCTGGCTCACATTGCCGACAGCTCTTCCCTTGACGGCCGTGATCACATCGCCGGGTTGCACGCCCGCCTGCGCAGCCGGGCCGTTTTGCAGCACGCCGGTGATGATGACGCCGCCGTTTTTGACCGCGTCCGGCTTGATGTTGAAGGTTTGGGCCAGTTCCGGGTTCAGGTCTTGCGGCTCTACGCCAATCCAGCCGCGCGTCACCTGCCCGTCTTTGACGATGCCGTCGAGCACCTGTTTGGCCGTTGACACCGGAATTGCAAAGCCGATGCCCATCGAGCCGCCCGAGCGTGAATAAATCGCGGTGTTGATGCCCATCAGGTGGCCGTTTACATCGACCAGCGCGCCGCCCGAATTGCCGGGGTTGATGGCGGCGTCGGTCTGGATGAAATTCTCAAATGTGTTGATGCCGAGCTGGTTGCGCCCCAGCGCGCTCACGATACCCCCAGTCACCGTCTGGCCGACGCCGAACGGGTTGCCGATGGCCAGCACCGGGTCGCCGACCTGCAGCGCGTCAGAGTCGCCCAGCACGATGGCGGGCAGCTTGTCCAGATCAATTTTAAGAATCGCCAGGTCGGTGTCCGGGTCGGTGCCGATCACCTTGGCTTTGGCCTTGCGCGTGTCGTTGAGGATGACCTCGATCTCGTCGGCACCTTCGACCACATGATTGTTCGTCAGGATGTAGCCGGTCGTGCTGATGATGACACCGCTGCCCAACCCACCCTGCGGCTCGGCCTTGCCCTGGTCGCCGAAAAAGAACTTGAACCACGGGTCATTGCCGTGAGGATTATTGCTGGCGGCCTTGCTGGTGTTGATGCTGACCACAGCCGCCGAAGCGACTTTGGCCGCTGAACTGAAGCCCATACCCGGCCCGGCGGGTCCGCCAGCGACGCGCGGTGCGCTGTTGGTTGGCGCCTGGGTCACCGACACACCGGCAATCGAGGCGTTGCCCTTGCCCAGCCACTGCGGCTGCAAGGTGGCCACCACAAACCAGGCTGCAACCAACACAGTGACGGCTTGGGAAAATAAGAGCCAGGTGCGCTTCATGATGAGGTGTTACCAGTCAAAAAGAGGTATTTTGGAATCTTGGAGTAGATCAACGGGGGACCGGAACGCTCCGTGGGATCAGATTGTCTACCAAGCCCGCAGCTTGTGGCGTTGCAGCGGGCAAAACAAGCCGGGAACTAGCTGAGACAATCCGTTCCATGCCCACCACCACCCGACACGAGCTGCTCGCCGCTTTCGATACATTGCTGCAGCCGACGCGTTTTCAAGACTACGGCCCAAATGGCCTGCAAGTCGAAGGCCGCGCCAACATCACGAAAATCGTCTCTGGCGTGACGGCCAGCCGCGCACTGATCGAAGCCGCCATTGCCGCGCAGGCCAATGCGATTTTTGTCCACCACGGCCTGTTCTGGCGCGGGCAAAGCGGCTGCAATATCGGGCCGGTGGTGGGCTGGATGAAGCAGCGCCTGGCGCTGCTGCTGGCCCACGACATCAACCTGTTCGCCTACCACCTGCCGCTGGACGCGCATGCCGAGCTGGGCAATAACGCGCAGCTGGGCTTCAAGCTTGGCCTGAAAGCGACTGCGCGCTTTGGCGAGCAGGATCTTGGTTTCATCGGTACACGCGCCGATGGCGGCAGCTTCGCCCATGCCGCAGAACTCTCACAGCACCTGGAGCAGGTATTGAATCGGCCTGTAGCCCACGTAGAACTTGCGCAAGCAGCTATTAAAAAAATAGCGTGGTGTACTGGTGGTGCGCAGGGCTATTTCGAAGCGGCAATTGCTGCCGGTGCCGACGCCTTCATCACCGGCGAAATTTCCGAGCCGCAAGCCCATTACGCCCGTGAGATGGGCGTGGCGTATCTGGCCTGCGGCCACCATGCGTCGGAGCGTTACGGCGCGCCAGCAGTGGCCGGCCATGTGGCGGCGCAGCTGGGGCTGGCGCACGAGTTCATTGACATTGACAACCCGGCCTGAACCGAACTACACCGAGCTACACCGAACTGCACCGGACTGCAACGTGAACCTCCAGCCGCTACTCCTCACCATGGGCGACGCCGCCGGCATCGGCCCCGAGATCATCGCCAAAGCCTTTCGCGACTCGCCGCTGGAGATGGCAGGCTGCGTGGTGGTTGGCGATGTGGCTACGATGCGCCGCGCATCGCAGCTGACCGCCGCGCCGGTGACTCTGCCGGTCGCCCTGCTGGACAGCCTGCTTGATGCGCCAGCGCTGCCGCCG
>JANPFZ010000229.1:0-2538 GCA_031423655.1 Polaromonas sp. | reverse complement strand
ATCGGCCCGCGTGCTGGCCGCCATGGCACAGGACCATGACAATTCGTTCGTCGATTTTGCCCGCGTGCAATCGGAAAAAGCCCGCGCCGCTCTGCTCGCCCTGCCTTTCCCGGCAGAGCAGCAAGCGAAGTTCGAGGCGCTCACCCACCAGTCGATAGCCGAACAAAAGAAGATTGAAGCCGCAGACAGCATGCCGTTTGAGCTGTACCGCGAAGCGTATTTGTCGCCAGAGCGCCTCGGACTGCCCAAAGCCCAGCTCGTACACGCCTGATTCCGTATTCGAATCAGCCGCAGGTCGGCTTAGCAAGTCGGGTTAGCCAGAGGCATTACCCGACATTTTCATATTAAAAAAGGCTTCTAGCCCTCGTAAAACGTGCATCAGCAGCTATCAAAATAATAGTATCTGAGGCTGCATCCAATCCGTGTTGCAGCCGCGCTGAAGCACGCCCTGCCGTCACCATTCAGCGAAAAACCAGCACCGGAATTTTGCTGTGCGTCAGAACCTTGTTGGTCTCGCTGCCGATCACCAGCGCACTGACACCGCGCCGGCCGTGGGAGGCCTGAAAGATCACGTCGCAGTCCCGTTCCTGCGCGGCCTTCACAATTTCTTCGTAGGGATGCTCGCCGACACGGTGCATCACCTCGCACGGCACGCCCGCCTTGCTGGCGGCGTCTTTCAGCACCTTTAAATTGCGCTCTGCCTGCTCGTCGGCGTGACCCAGGTAGTCATCGGCGGAGCTGCCAATCTGTATCGCATCAATTGCAAAATAATGAAACGGCACTGTGACCGTCAGGCCGGTGATTTTGGCGTTGAGTTCTTTGGCAAAGCGAACGCCATTTTCGATGGCGATCTTCGACAGCTCGGAACCATCGGTGGGGATGAGAATGTGTTTGAACATGGCAAGTGCCTTACCGCTTTGGTTGAAGAAGTCACCCACGGACTGCCTGCGGCGCGGCGGGAAAATTCTTGACAGAAAGTCACCAGACTTCTGACATGGTGACTGTTCGGTCATTGTTGCGCCAGCAGAAACCGCGTTTACAACTGCATTACAGCCGAGTAAAGCGATAACAATTTATTCTAGACCCACGAAACACCCTGTGCAAGCTTGTGTACCGCGAACGCGCTGGGTATCCGGGGGTGAGCGCGTCGTCCTACACTTGACCCTCTTGGAGCATTAGGCTCCGGCTGTGCGCTTGCAGTTCGGTGACCCGCTGAATCGCCGTGGCGGGTGAATCAGCCCGTAAATTCATCTCTGCTCCAATGCCCTGGACAAAGAAAGAAAATCCCGATGGCCATTCAATGGTTTCCAGGTCACATGCACCTGACCAAAAAAGCGATCTCAGAGCGCATCAAGGAAATCGATGTGGTGATTGAGCTGCTGGATGCGCGCCTGCCCGGGTCCAGCGCCAACCCGATGCTGGCCGAGCTCACCAGCCGTCGCCCGGCGCTCAAGGTGATCAACAAGCAGGACCTGGCCGACCCGATACGTACCGCGCTGTGGCTGGCGCATTACAACGCGCTGCCGAACACGCGGGCGATTGAGCTTGATGCCAGCGAGACGGCTCCTGCACGCCGCCTGATCAAAGCCGCGCGTGAACTCGCGCCGCTGCGCGGCGGCATGGTCAAGCCGATGCGGGTGCTGATCTGCGGCATTCCAAACGTCGGCAAATCAACGCTGATCAACACGCTGACAGGCAAGCGCGCCACCAAGACCGGTGACGAGGCCGGCATCACCAAGGCCGAGCAGCGTATTTCGCTGGCCGATGATTTTTATCTGTACGACACGCCGGGCATGCTGTGGCCGCGCATTATCGTCGCCAAAAGTGGCTACAACCTGGCCGCCAGCGGCGCCATTGGCCGCAATGCATTCAACGAAGAAGAAGTCGCGCTGGAGCTGCTTGGTTATTTGATCAAGAACTACCCCGATTTTCTCAAGACCCGCTACAAGGTCGAGCTTGCTGATGGCGTCACCGACGAACAGCTGCTCGAAGAAATCGGCCGCAAACGCGGTGCCGTGTTGACCAAAGGCCGGGTCAATTTGCAAAAAGCCGCCGAAATAGTGATCTACGAATTTCGCGCCGCCACACTGGGCCGAATTACGCTGGAAACGCCGGAAGAGTTTGCGCAGTGGATGGCGGCGGGGCGACTTATTGACGCCGAGCGACAGGTCAAAAAAGACACGCTTGAAACCGATCGCCTGATCAAGCTGAAGAAAAATCCGCGTCCAGTCAGGCAGCCGTCCTGACCGATTTTTCCGGGCGCGCCCCCGTCAGCCTTGCGCCCCTTCTTTCGCGCGCATCTTTGCCGCAATGTATTCGCCCTGCGTGACATGCAGCAGGCTGGCGATTTTTCCGATCAGGTGGTTTTCATGCGCGTCCAGATGCGCGTCGGCATAAGCTACCTGCCACATGTTTTCAATGATCGAAATTTTCTGTGGATGCGTGAAATGCCCGTTGATGCTTGAGGTGAACCGGTGGTAATCGTAAGCGGTTTTGGCGGTTTGCTCGGCCAGCTCTACCAGCCGGGCCAGCTCGTCG
>JANPFZ010000228.1:0-22094 GCA_031423655.1 Polaromonas sp. | reverse complement strand
TGCGCGCCACGGTTCGCCGCTTCCATGATGCCGGGGCCGCCGCCCGTACATACGAATAGCTGCTCCGCGATAGGCCTTGGATTGCTGTGACCCGCTACCAGGCGGGCAAAGAGGCGCGCCTGGTCGTAGTAATGCGCGTTGCGCACATGGCGCTTTGCAACGATGAGGGCGTCCTGCGCAGCCTTGATATCTTGCACCGCCTGCTCACCTTCTGCCGCCGCGACCAGTTTCGCGAGGTTGGACTCGGCCGCGTCAAGCGCAGCGCTGGCTTGTTCAGGCGCCGGAAAGCGGGCACTTCCGAACACCACCACGGTACTCTCTATGCCCTGCTCGTGCTGCCCCAGGTCCGGCTTTAACATTTCCAGCTGGAAGCGTATGCCGCGTGTCTCGCGCCGGAGTAAAAACTCGGGATCTGCAAACGCCAGCCGGTAGGCATCGCTGTCGAGCGGGCTTGCATCGCGGGCATGAGCTTGCAGTTCTGCCCATGCGTGAGCAAGGCGGCTTCCTGATAAGTCTTGTGTTTGGTCCATAGGCCATTGTGAACGATCAGCTCTATCCTGATTGGGTGTCGAAAGATCAGCGGTGAGGGATATCCCAATGCAAAAAGGCTCCGCGAGGAGCCCTTTTTATTGAAGCAACGCTGCCTTCGATATCTGGCGCTTAGACCCGCTTGCGGTACTCACCGGTGCGCGTGTCAATTTCGACCACATCGCCCTGCGCCACAAAAATTGGCACGCCTATTTCAAAGCCGGTTGCGATTTTTGCGGGTTTGAGTACTTTGCCGGAAGTGTCGCCCTTGACGGCTGGCTCGGTCCAGGTAATTTCCCGGTTGACGCTGGTCGGCACCTCAACGGAGATGGCTTTCCCGTCATAGAACACGACTTCCAGCTCCATGCCGTCCTGAAGATAGTTCAGCGAGTCGCCCATGTTGTCGGCCTCGACTTCGTACTGGTTGTATTCGGAGTCCATGCAGATGTACATCGGGTCAGCAAAGTACGAATAGGTGCAATCTTTCTTGTCCAGCATGACCTGGTCGATTTTGTCGTCGGCCTTGAAGACCTGTTCGGTGCCAAAGCTGCCGATCAGGCTTTTGAGCTTCATGCGTACCGTGGCCGAATTGCGCCCGCCGCGGCTGTATTCGGTCTTGAGCACAACCATGGGGTCTTTTCCGTGCATGATGACGTTACCAGCGCGTATTTCTTGAGCGATTTTCATAGCAGGTTCAATGAGAGTAAGCTGCGCAGTTCCCGAAATTCAATGCGGTCTGGCGGCGGGTTGTGCAGGTCGCTTTGAAGCGGCCTATTTAGCAAAGCCTCAAATTTTAACGGTTTTCTGATCAATTCACGGCAAGTGTCCCTTGTCGACTGTCGCTGAGATACATTTGCCGCACCCTCGCCTTAAGCAGGCTTTAAGTGCCCGGCTGACATGATTCCTGACTTTTGCTGGCAGGGCAGCGTCGACTCCGAGGCTGCCTTGAAAACCCCCATGAAACCCAATTTCCCATTAGACGCAGACCTGCGGGCTTCGGCATCTGCGCGCCAAACCCGCCCCTGGCTGCAGCGCCCCCAACTGCAGGTGGAAACGCTGGTGCTGCTCTGCGCCTGCTTTCTGTTGCTGGCTGGCAATGGGCCGTTCTGGCGTGCGGCGCTGGCGGGGCGCGACTGGAGTCAAGCATCGAACTGGGGTTTTGCCGCTGCAGTTTTCTGCGTTTTTGCTGCGACCTATTTTGTTTTTACGTCGCTAGTGGCGACTCGCCTGACCGTCAAACCGCTGTTGACCGTACTGGTGGTGGTTACAGCGTTTGCGTCGTGGTACATGGGCCGCTACTCGGTCTACATGGACCGCGCGATGCTGAAAAATGTGATGGCGACGGACGTTCGTGAAGCGGGCGAGCTGCTGGTTTGGGGCATGCTCCCGCACCTGATGATGTTTGCTGTGCTGCCGGTCGCGCTGCTGTGGTGGCCGCAACTAAAGCGGCGAAAACTGCGCCAGGCTCTGGGCTGGCGCATGGCGTGGCTGCTTGCGGGTGTGGCCGTCGCGGCGGTAAGCCTTTTGCTGGTTTTTGCTGACTTTGCCTCCCTGATGCGCAATCAGCCGCAGGTGCGCCACCTCATGACGCCCGGCAACGTCGTCGTCTCGCTGGTCAGCAACGCCTGGGGAAGCAGCAGGCGGGCCCATCAGCCGAAAACCCAGGTGGGCAAAGACGCACACCTGGGGCCGGCCTGGAAAGTCCGCACCAAACCGGCTCTGTTCGTGCTCGTGGTTGGCGAAACAGCGCGAGCCCAGAACTTTTCCCTCAACGGCTATGCGCGCCAGACCAATCCGCAACTGGCCCAGCGTGACGTGGTCAACTTTCCGCACGCAACTTCCTGCGGCACTTCGACCGAGGTGTCGCTGCCCTGCATGTTTTCACCCTTTGGCCGGGTGAATTACGACGAGGAAAAGATTCTCAGTCATGAGTCGGTGCTGCATGTGCTGGCGCGCGCCGGGTTCAAGGTGCTCTGGCGCGACAACCAGTCGGGCTGCAAAGGGGTCTGTGATGGCCTCGCTATCGAGCAGCTGGACAAGGCGGGTGTTGAGGCCTTGTGTGCCGAAGGTCAGTGCCTCGATGAAATATTGCTCAACGGCATGGAGGGCATTGCGCGCGATGCGTCAGGCAACCTGTTTGTGGTCATGCATCAACTGGGCAGCCACGGGCCGTCCTACTTCAGGCGCTACCCGGCGGTGTTCAAACAGTTTTCCCCCGCCTGTGAAAGCGACGACCTGCGCAATTGCACGGCCGCTGAAATCGTCAATGCCTACGACAACTCCTTGCTCTACACCGACTTTTTCGTCTCGAAGGTAATCGATTTTCTGGATCGCTCGCAGACGAAGTACGACACGGCGCTGCTGTATGTTTCCGACCATGGCGAATCGCTGGGCGAAAACGGGCTATATCTGCACGGTATGCCCCATGCGATAGCGCCTGACGTGCAAAAACAGGTGCCGTTTCTGGTGTGGTTATCGAAAGCTTTTCGCGCCAGCTTTGGAATCGATCAGGCTTGCCTGCGATCGCGAGCAAACGAAGCCGTCAGCCACGACAACCTGTTTCATTCGCTTCTCGGCGTGCTTGATGTGCAGACCGCAGACTATCGCCGGGCGATGGACCTGTTTGCGCCGTGTCGAGCGCCGCCGGCGGCGTGACGCTCGTTACGCCAAAGCCCGGCTCTGCGGAAATTGCACGCTGACATGCAGACCGCCCTGTGGTGATGCGTCGAGTGAAACTTCAGCGCCATGGCGTTCGGCAACGGCCCGCACAATAGCCAGACCCAAGCCGCTGCCATTGGGCTGAGCAAGATCGCTGCGGTCGTGGGTCTGCGCGGCGGAGTGGGGAGACTGCCCGCGATAAAACCGGTCGAAAACCAGCGACCGCTCAGACTCCGGAATGCCGCGACCAGTGTCATTGACGGTGATGCAGGGCTTGCCGTCCCGCAGGCTGGCCCCGACATCGATTCGCCCGCCGGGTGGTGTGTGACGCAAGGCGTTGTCGACCAGATTGTTCAGCAGGATCGCCAGCTGCTGGGCGTCTGCACTAACGAGCGGCTTACCTTCGACCACCGCGCCCAGGTCAATCTGCCGCTCGTCCGCGCGCGCGCTGAAGGCGCTGACCGCACTCCTCACCAGACCGGCAAGATCAACCGGCGTGCGGCGCAGCGCTGGCGTTTCGGGCGCAAGCCGGGACAGCTGAAGCAGTTGCTCGATCAGGTGCTGGGCGCGTTCAATGCCGGCGCGCAACTCGTTTCGCGCCGCTTCACGTTGCGCGGCGTCGTTTGCCCGTTCGAGCAACTGCAATTGCAGTTTCAGCGCGGTGATGGGGGTACGCAATTCGTGAGCGGCATCGGCCAGGAAATGCCGCTGCAGCGTCAGTGCGCTGCCCAGGCGGGTCATCAAATCATTGATGGCGCCGACCAGCAGATGAAGCTCGGCTGGTTGGGAAGCCAGCGCAATCGGATGCAGGGTTTCGACGCTGCGCGCCGTCACCTCAGCCGCTGCCAGCGACAGTGGCGCCAGTCCGCGCTTTAACGCCAGCGTAAGCAGCAAGGCCAAAATCGCCAGCATCGCGACTGCAGGCAGCACCAGCTTGGAACTGCTTTCGCGGGCCAGCGCCTGGCGCGCACTGTCACGCTGCGCAGCCTGGACGATGCCGTCCTCCAGAACAATCGTGTAGAGGTGCCATGCCTGCCCTCCGATGTTCACCAGACTGAGGCCGCTGCGGGATAAAAAGGGCAGCGCCACTTTGGCATCCGAGGTGTGTGTGAGCGTGCCACCCCGCGACCAAACGGCCGTGACGAAATCGAATTCGCCATACTCTTCATAAATTCTGGGCAACTGATCGACGAGCCGCGGAACACGCGAAATGCCGTATTGGCTGTGATGGTTGGCCACGGCCAGGGCCACCTGCTTCAAGTTGTCTTCAAACACCTCGCCCAACTCGTTTTTCATCGACAAGTAGGTGCTTGCCACCAACAAGCTGGCTCCCAAGGCGAGCGCGGCCATCACCCAGACCAGCACCCGGCGATGAATTGACGGCACTGCCAGTCCCGTCATGGTGCAACCACCTTGTAGCCCACACCGCGCACGTTTCGAATGGTTTCGGCCCCCAGCTTGCGCCGCAGATTGTGCAGATGCACTTCAATGGCGTTGCTACCGATTTCTTCGGTCCAGCCATAGACCGAGTCTTCGAGTTGCTCGCGCGAAAGCACCGCGCCGGGCCGCTGCAACAGTACTTCCAGCAGCGCAAATTCGCGCGCTGACAGATGGACCAATTCGCCCTTGAGGCGCACCTCTTTGCGCACCGGGTCAAGCGCCAGGGCGCCATATTCGAGCAGCGGCGAGCCCCCGCCCGCGTGGCGGCGTAGCAGGGCGCGTACGCGGGCGATCAGCTCATCGAGGTCAAACGGTTTGAGCACGTAATCGTCGGCCCCGGCATTGAGCCCGGCAATACGATCGGCGACCGCATCGCGCGCCGTGACAATCAACACCGGAACCGAATTTCCGCTGCGCCGCAGCAGCTTCAATACCGACATGCCGTCCTGCCCCGGCAGGCCCAGATCGAGCAGCGCCAGGTCGTAGACCCCATTGGCCAGCGCTCGTTCTGCCGCGTTGCCGTCCATCACCCAGTCAACGGCAAAACCGGCGTCGCCCAGTCCCTGCCTGACGGCGCGGCCAATCATGTGGTCGTCTTCAACCAGTAGCAGTCTCATGAGGTGTATTTTGATGCTCCAGGGCAAAGCGCATCAATTGAGTGGTGAGGTCGGTTTGGCGTCGCAGCCCCTGCGCGGTGGATTCAATGCAAGCCGACCAGGCCGGCAAATCTGGCGACGGCAGGGCGTTAATCGGTTTGGCAGACCTGTTCCACGTCGCATGAAAATTCCGCAACGACGCGGGCGCATCGATGAAGTCCATGAATGCATCCAGTTTGGCAAGGTGCGCATCGTCGGACTGGGGATACAGCTGCCAGACCAGTGGCTGACCCGCCCACAGCGCGCGAACAAGCGAGTCTTCACCCCGCACAAAATTCAGATCGCAGGTCCACAACAGGTGATCGAATTCATGCTGGGTCAATAAGTCAATATATGAAATTGATAGCAGCTTGCGTATGTGTTGATTGGGCTGGAGGGCGATTTCATCACCGACAAGCGCTTTCACAGCGGCTGTGGCTCGTCCTGCGCAAACGAGCAGGCGTACCGGCTGGCCGTGAAGGCCATGCTGCTGGAACTGCGTCAGAAGGGCTTCGAGTGCAGCTGGCTCGTAGCAGAACAAAGAAACCAGTTTTTCGGGACTTCTGTCGTCGAGATGAACGCCCTGGCTGGTCAGCCACGCGCGTTTATCGAAACCTGCCTGCCGCGCCGCCAGGTCAGGCTCGCGCAGCAGGCCGCCCGTCCGTGACGTGAAGCCAGGGTAGAAAAACCATTTCGTCCAACTGGCCGCAGGACCTGTTCGAACCGGCGAAGGCAAGGCGTGGCAGCGTTCGACGTAAGCCTCTGCGGACAGGTATTCCAGGTTTATCCAAAGAGGTTTTATTCCTCTAGCCCCTGAAATACGTGCGCAAGCAGCTATTAATTCAGGAGCGGCGTCACAACCGAAGGACTCGACAATGACGTCGGGTGGCAGCCGGTCTATCCCAGCGAGATCGATTGGAACTTCTTCAATCCATCGCACCACCTGAACGCCTTGGCAACCGCCAGGCGCCATCCATCGCAAGGCAGTGCTGTCGTCCAGCCAAAGGCGTACGGTCTGGCCGCGCGCTGCCAAATCTGACGCCAGCCGCCAGCAGACGCCGATGTCACCAAAGTTGTCGATGACTTTGCAAAAAATGTCCCACTGCCGGCTGCGATTCATGGAAGGATTGTCCACAATACTAATTACTGCCTTCCCCATTCGACAACATGACCAAAGCCCACGAATTTGATCCTCAACTGCTCAGCGAAGTAGCCGCGCTGCCGGCGATGCCGGGCGTCTATCGCTACTTCGACGCGGAAGGCGGCGTGTTGTATGTCGGCAAGGCGCGCAACCTGAAAAAGCGGGTATCAACTTATTTTCAGAAGAACCACGGCGGCACGCGTATTGGGCACATGGTCACGAAGATCGCGCGCATGGAAACTACTGTCGTGCGGTCCGAAGCCGAGGCGCTGCTACTGGAAAACAACCTGATCAAGCGGCTCAGTCCGAAGTTCAATATTTTGTTTCGGGACGACAAAAGTTATCCCTACCTCAAGCTCACTGCCGCGCAATCGCCTGGCACCGGCGCGACGCTGGCCCAGCAATATCCGCGCATTGCCTACTACCGCGGGGCGGTCGAAAAAAAACACCGCTATTTCGGTCCCTACCCCAGCGCATGGGCGGTTAAAGACACCATGCTTCTACTGCAAAAAGTTTTTCGCCTGCGAACCTGCGAAGACACGGTGTTCAGCAACCGCACGCGCCCCTGCCTGCTGTACCTGATCAAGCGCTGCTCGGCGCCGTGTGTGGGAAACATCTCAAACGCGCAGTACGCCATCGACACAGCCAATGCGGAGCGTTTTTTGCAGGGCCAGACGCAAGAGATTCTGGCCGAGCTTGAGAGCAAGATGCGCGACCACGCAGACAAGCTGGAGTTCGAACGTGCGGCCGAGCTGCGCAACCAGATGTCGGCCTTGTCCAAAGTGTTGCACCAGCAGGCTATGGACACCGGTGGCGACAAGGATGTAGACATTCTGGCGGTGAAGGTGCGGGGCGGCAAAGCCTGTGTCAATCTGGCCATGGTGCGTGGCGGGCGGCACCTCGGTGACCGGCCTTATTTCCCGACGCATGTGGAGCATGCCACCGACATGGCGGCGCTGGATGCGCTTGAAAAGGAGGGTGAAGAAAACACCAGTGCAATGCCGCTGCTGCTCGAAAAAACGATTGAAGCGCTGGTGCTGGAGGCCTTTATCGCGCAGCACTACATCGATGTGCCGGTGCCGCCCTGCCTGGTGTGCAGCGAACCGGTTGACAAAGCATTGATGGAGGCGCTGACCGAACAGGTTGGCACTAAAGTCTCGGCAGTTCACCAGCCCCGCGAGCAGCGTCGTATCTGGCTTGAAATGGCGCAGAAAAATGCCGGCCTGCAACTGGCACGGCTGCTGGCTGAAGAGGGGTCGCAGCACACGCGCACCAGCGCACTGGCGGCTGCGCTTGACTTGTATGCGGACAACCCCGACGGGCTGGCTGACCTTCGCGTTGAGTGCTTTGATATCTCGCACACGGCTGGCGAATCGACGCAGGCGTCGTGCGTGGTGTTCCATAACCACAAGATGCAAAGCGGCGAATACCGACGCTACAACATCGAAGGCATCACGCCGGGCGACGACTATGCGGCTATGCGGCAGGTGCTGACACGTCGCTACACCAAGCTGGCTGAAGCTGCGCGTGAGAGCGCAGAAAAAGGCGAGAAAAATTGCGCCGTAAAAATGCCCGAGCTTGTTTTGATCGACGGCGGCAAGGGGCAGGTATCGATGGCGCGGCAGGTGTTTGAAGAACTGGGTCTGGACCTGGCGTTGATTGTCGGCGTTGAAAAAGGCGAGGGCCGCAAGGTCGGCCTGGAGGAGCTGGTGTTTGCCGATGGACGCGAGAAGGTTTACCTGGGCCGCGATTCGGCCGCGCTGATGCTGATTGCGCAAATCCGCGACGAAGCGCACCGATTTGCTATCACTGGCATGCGGGCGCAACGCGCGAAAGTCAGGGTTGGCGGCAGCAAGCTTGAAGACATCCCAGGCATCGGCCCCAAGCGGCGCGCCAGTCTGCTGCAGCGCTTTGGCGGCGTGCGCGGCATTGCATCGGCCAGCGCCGAAGATATTGCGACCGTCGATGGCATCTCGCGCGAGTTGGCTGAAGAAATCTACCGCGCGCTGCATTGAGCCCGCGGGCGGCCTGAAAAAACGGCAGGATTGCCGCTCATGCCAAAATCAACTGATGTTTCTGACTATTCCGACCATCATGACCTGGACCCGCATTGTTGCGATTCCGTTGATTGTGGGAATTTTCTACCTCGATATTGCACCCGCCCAGCGCAACCTGATTGCCACGGTAATGTTCGTGGTGTTTGCTGCAACCGACTGGCTGGACGGTTTTTTGGCGCGCAAACTTAACCAGATTTCGTCTTTCGGCGCTTTTCTTGATCCGGTGGCTGACAAGTTCCTGGTCTGTGCGTCCTTGCTGGTGCTGGTTCATCTGCAGCGCGCCGACGTGTTTGTGGCGCTCATCATTATTGGCCGCGAAATCGCCATTTCGGCCTTGCGCGAATGGATGGCACTGATTGGGGCCACCAAAAGCGTTGCCGTCCACATGCTGGGGAAGATCAAGACCACCGTTCAGATGGTGGCTATTCCGTTTCTGCTCTTTGACGGAATTCTGTTTGGCCTCGTCAACACCCGCGTTTGGGGCACCTGGCTGATCTGGATTTCCGCCATCCTGACGGTGTGGTCGATGATTTACTACCTCCAGAAAGCCATTCCCGAAATTCGCGCGCGCGCGAAATGAGGCGTCCTCGGACGCTGGTCGTTGCGTATCGCAAATGAATTCACCATCTCCAGATACCACCTTGATTCGGGCCATGCCCGCAGTGTTCGTGCTGATCTGGAGCACGGGTTTCATCGTCGCAAAATTTGGCTTGCCCTATGCGCCGCCGCTGACCTTTCTGGTCATTCGCTACCTGCTTTCGATGCTTTGTTTTTTGGTGTGGATTGCCGTGGCGCGAGCCGCCTGGCCTCAAGATGCAAGGCAATGGGCGCATTTAGGGGTGACAGGCATCTTTATGCATGCGGGCTACCTGGGCGGCGTCTGGGTGGCGGTCAAGAGCGGTATGGGTTCGGGGCTGACAGCGCTGATTGTGGGATTGCAGCCCGTGTTGACTGCGCTGTGGGTTTCGGCTGCCCACTCCCCCGTTAATAAAAAAAGCGTAAAAAGTAGCGTCACGCCGCGCCAATGGCTCGGGTTGGTGCTGGGCCTGGGCGGCCTGCTGCTGGTAGTGGCGCGGAAATTTGGCACGGGAAGTGAGGTCACGGTGCTGACGCTGGGTTGCGGGGTAGTTGCTTTGTTCAGCATCACGGCAGGCACGCTTTACCAAAAACGCTTTGTACAGCCTTGCGATGTGCGCACTGCCAACACAGTTCAATTGCTTGCGGCTTTTCTCGTCACGTGCCCACTGGCCTTTCTGGAGCAAGAGGCCATTGTCTGGAACCATTATTTCCTCGGCGCCATGGCCTGGTCGGTTTTGGCGCTGACCCTGGGCGGCAGCTCGCTGCTTTATCTGCTGATTCAGCGGGGCGCAGCAACTGCTGTCACCAGCTTGTTTTACCTTGTGCCTCCCACGACGGCCTTGATGGCCTGGGCTTTGTTCGGCGAGTCAATCACGGTGGTTACGCTGGCGGGCACGGCGCTTACCGCGCTGGGCGTGAGCCTCGTCGTGCGACCAGCAAAACAGACTGCGGTATAAGTGAAGCGAGACACCAGCTGCCTCCTCCTTTCAAATCTGCAAGCACCCGATGCACAAGATGCAATCAGCGGCATGCGGGGCTGGCGGCTTTCTCGTCCGCCAACCTGGCCGAATGCGAGCGCTGCGCGCAAATCCCTGGCACCGGCATGAGTATTTGTGAAAACTACCGGGCTGCCGCAACGATTGATCTTGACCATGATCGGGCTGACGTTGCTGGCGGCACCAGGCTTGCGCAGCCACTGCGCGTACTATGGGGAGAACATGGTGTTGTGGGCAAGTGCTTTGATGTTCTTGAGTTATGGCGTGAGCGCGCGAGCAATGTTCAGGACTCAGCCAGCCTTGCTGGCATTACATTGCGCAAGAGGCACCGGAACTTCTAATAGGTGGAGCGAGCCGTGTTTTTAGAAACTGAATTTTTCAAACCTTAACCAGGGAATACAAGCATGAGCAACAACACCGGGAAAAAGAGAATCGCCGTTATCGCTGGCGACGGCATTGGCAAAGAAACCATGCCAGAGGGCGTGCGCGTGATGGATGCAGCCGCGCGCAAGTTCGGTATCGATCTGCATTTTGATCATTTCGATTTTTCAAGTTGGGACTACTTCGAAAAACACGGCCAGATGATGCCCGACAACTGGAAAGATCTTGTCGGCGGGCATGATGCGATCTATTTCGGCGCTGTCGGCTGGCCCGAAAAAATTGCTGACCACACGTCCTTGTGGGCCTCTTTGCTGCTATTCAGGCGCGAGTTCGACCAGTACATCAACCTGCGGCCCGCACGGCTGATGCCCGGCATCATTGCCCCGGTGGTCCGGCGCGACGGCAGCGCACGTGCGCCCGGCGAGATTGATTTCTATATCGTCCGCGAGAACACCGAGGGCGAGTATTCCAGCATCGGTGGCCGGGCGTTTCCCGGAACCGAGCGCGAGTTCGTTTTGCAGGAATCCGTATTTACACGCGTCGGGGTTGACCGCGTGCTGAAGTTTGCGTTTGAACTGGCGAAGACACGGCCTAAAAAGCATTTGACGAGCGCCACCAAGTCCAACGGAATTTCAATTTCGATGCCCTACTGGGATGAAAGGGTGGTTGAAATGGCGAAGGCCTATCCAGACGTTCGCCTGGATAAATTCCATATTGACATCCTTACGGCGCACTTCGTCCAGCGCCCCGACTTCTTTGATGTGGTGGTGGCCAGCAACTTGTTTGGTGACATCCTCAGTGACCTCGGCCCCGCTTGTACCGGCACCATCGGCATCGCCCCTAGCGCCAATCTGAATCCGGAGCGCAAGTTCCCTTCGCTGTTCGAGCCGGTGCATGGCTCTGCGCCTGACATTGCCGGGCGCAACATTGCCAACCCGATTGGTCAGATCTGGTGCGGTGCCATGATGCTTGAGTTCCTGGGGCGAAAGGATGCGCACGACGGCGTTCTGGCGGCGATCGAGAAAGTGCTGCAGCCCCAAAGCGGGGCGCCGAGAACCGCTGACCTCGGCGGCACTGCCAGCACCACCGATGTTGGTAAAGCAATTGCCGAGGCGGTCGCGCAGCTTTGATCTATCGAAGGTATCAGGTCGCCGTGTCAAGTGCAGATCATTGGTTGACCGGCGGCTCGGGTCTTTAAGGAAGAAAAAAAGACTAGAATCCGCGTCCACACGCTGCAAAAGCTTGGTGCTGTATTGACACATTAGAGGTCCATCGCTCTAATGAGATCAGCAGAAAAACTGCATATGCCGCTCCCGCTGACACCTTCATCCTGTGTCCCGGGAGATATTTTTTGAGACAAACAAATTAACTTTTATCAACGAGGGGCTCCTTGTGAACAAGACAGAATTGATCGAACACATTGCAAAAAATGCTGACATTTCGAAAGCTGCTGCCACGCGCGCGCTGGAGTCCACCATCGGTGCGGTCAAAGCAACGTTGAAGAAAGGCAATTCCGTTTCACTGGTTGGCTTTGGCACCTTCGCCGTGGGCAAACGTGCTGCACGCACCGGTCGCAATCCACGCACCGGCGATGCGATTAAAATCAAGGCCGCAAGGGTTCCCAAGTTCCGTCCGGGCAAGGCGCTTAAAGACGCCCTGAACTAACCGGGATTGCATGCAGGTTTGAAGTGGGGTGCTTAGCTCAGTTGGTAGAGCAGCGCCCTTACACGGCGTAGGTCGGCGGTTCGAGCCCGTCAGCACCCACCACCCACTGGAAAAAAGGCGAACAAGGTTCGCCTTTTTTGTTTTTTGCCCGCCAGGGCGCGTTCTGGAAGTATTGGATTTCGAGATGTTTGATTTCATTCGCAAGCACACCAAAGTCACGATGGCGCTGCTCTTTTTGCTGATCGTTCCGTCCTTCATATTGGTGGGTATGAACAGCGCTAACCGTTCGAGAGACAGCGGTGTGGCGGTTGCCACGGTCGACGGAAAAGACATCATTCAGTCCGAGTGGGACCGGGCGCATCAGATCGAAGTTGACCGGCTTCGCAGCCAGATGCCTACGCTCGACGTCAAACTGCTCGACTCGCCGGAGGCGCGCTTCGGCACCCTGGAAAAACTGGTACGCGACCGGGTAATTGCCGCAGCGGCGGATAAATTCAAACTGGCCAGCAGCGACCAACGGCTGGCGCGCGAGCTGCAGCAAAGTCCCGAGATTGCCTCGCTGCGACGCGCCGATGGTTCGCTGGATATGGAGCGTTATCGTCAGCTGCTTGGCAGTCAAAACCTGAGCCCGGAGATGTTTGAAGCCAACGTGCGGGCCGACCTTTCGCGGCGCCAGGTGCTGGCACCGTTGTCCTCCAGCGGCATTGTCGGAACCGTTGCTGCCGACCTGACGCTCGACGCATTCTTTGAAAAACGCGAGATTCAGGTGGCCCGATTCAATCCAGCCGACTTTGCAGCCAAACTAAATCCGACCGATGCTGAACTTGAACAGTTCTACAAAGCCAATGAAAAAATGTTTCAGGCCCCCGAGCAGGCCAGCATTGAATACGTGGTACTTGACGTCGCAGCGGTTTCGAAAGGCATTGTTGTCAATGAAGCTGATCTCAAAACCTACTATGAACAAAATGCCCAGCGCCTGAGCTCGGCAGAAGAGCGGCGCGCCAGCCATATCCTGATTGCCTCGCCGAAAAGCGCGCCTGCGGCAGAGCGCCAAAAGGCGGCCGCGAAAGCGGCAGAGCTGCTTGCTGCGGTACAAAAAGCGCCCAACACATTTGCCGATGTGGCGCGCAAAAATTCGCAGGATCCCGGCTCTGCTGCCAATGGCGGTGACCTTGATTTCTTCGCGCGCGGCGCTATGGTCAAACCTTTTGAAGACGCTGCATTTGGCTTGCAAAAGGGCGAACTCAGTGCTGTGGTGGAGTCTGACTTCGGTTATCACATCATCAAATTGACCGACATCAAAACCAGCAAGCAGCGCAGCTTTGAAGAGATGAGACCCGAGCTGGAAGCCGACCTGAAAAAGCAGCAGGCGCAAAAGAAATTTGCCGAGACGGCCGAGGTCTTTACCAACGGTGTGTACGAGCAGTCTGATGTGCTTAAGCCGCTGGCTGAGCGCCTGAAGCTTGAAGTCCGGTCAGCTGGCAACGCAACCCGTCAGCCGCAAGCCGGCGAGACGGGCGCGCTGGCGAACACGAAGTTTCTCAATGCGATTTTTTCTCCTGATTCGATCGAAAAAAAGCGCAACACCGAGGCTATCGAGATAGGGCCCAGCCAGCTGGCGTCCGGCAGGGTGGTTCAGTACACGCCAGCCCGCACCCGTCCGCTGGCTGAAGTCAAGAGCGTCGTGCGCGAGCGTTGGATGGCCGAGCGCAGCGCTGCTGATGCCCGCACGGACGGTGCTGCAAAACTTGCCGCCTGGAGGGCCACACCTTCGGCGGCAGTGCTTCCTGCGGCGGTGGTGGTATCACGCGAGCAAACCCAGCAGTTGCCCAATGAGGTGGTGGACGCGGCACTCCGTGCCGACCTGAGCGCACTGCCCGCAAAGCCTGTTCTGGCCGGTATCGACCTTGGCGCGCTTGGGTTTGCGATTGTGAAAGTCAACAAGCTGGTTGCGCGTGAAGCGCCTACAGAAGCGGTTGCGAAACAGGGCCGCGAACAGTACCTCCAGGCCTGGACCGCCGCCGAAAATATCGCCTATTACAATGGTCTGAAGGAACGCTTCAAGGCGGACATTTTGGTCAGCAGACCTGCTGCTGGCAAGCCCGCCATTTAGAAGCTTGTCTGCATCAGGCAGACAGTCTTTGCCGCTATAATTTCCGATTGCGGTGGCTGTAGCTCAGTTGGTAGAGTCCAGGATTGTGATTCCTGTTGTCGTGGGTTCGAGCCCCATCAGCCACCCCAGAATTTATAAGTCCTGCACGTTGTTTTCAACTTGCGGGATTTTTAGTTTTTGCACTGAAATGCGTGTCTAGGACGAGCTCCCTTGGTTCACCATCACCAGCTTGCCCTTGACACCGCGCGAGCCCATGTGTGCGTAGGCGGCTTTCAGATCTGCCATCGGCATGGTGCGGTCTATCACGGGTTTGATTTTTCCCTGCGCGTACCGGCCGGCCAATTCGGCCATCATGGCCGCATTGGCTTTGGGCTCGCGTCGGGCGAAGTCGCCCCAGAACACGCCGACGATGGATGCGCCCTTGAGCAGTGCGAGGTTGAAAGGCAGCGCCGGGATGGGGCCGGCCGCAAACCCGACGACCAGGTAGCGACCGCGCCAGGCGATGGAGCGGAAAGCCGGCTCGGCGAACTCGCCGCCGACAGGGTCGTAAATCACATCCGGGCCTTTGCCGTCGGTCAGCGCCTTGATTTCGTCACGCAGGTTTTGGCGGCTGTAGTTGATAGTCGCGTCGGCGCCGATAGTCAGGCACAGCGCGCACTTTTCGTCGGTGGACGCTGCCGCAATCACGCGCGCACCGGCGGCTTTGGCGATCTGGATGGCCGCAGTGCCGACGCCGCCGGCCGCACCCAGTACCAAAACGGTTTCTCCCGCTTTGAGCTGCGCCCGGTCCATCAGCGCATGCCATGACGTGGCGTAAATCATGATGAAAGCGGCTGCATCCACATACGAAAAGCCGTCAGGAAGCGGCATGCACAGGGAGGCCGGGGCGATGGTGTGGGTGCCGAAGCCGCCCGTGCCTGACAGGCAGGCAACGTTCTGCCCGATCTTGAGGTGTTTGACGCCTTCGCCCACGGCTTGCACCACACCGGCGTATTCGGAGCCGGGCACGAAGGGCAACGGAGGCTTCATCTGGTATTTGTTCTGCACGATCAGCAGATCCGGAAAATTCAGGCTCGCGGCCCGTATTTCAATCAGCACCTCGCCAGCCTTGGGCTGCGGCGTGGGCAGTTCTTTCCAGGTCAGGGCGTCGACACCCGTGGGGTTCTCACAAAGCCAGGCGTGCATACGATGTCTCCAAAAAGCGTTGGTTTCAAAAAAGGGGCTGGATAAAAAGCCTTCCCTTGCTTGCATCATAGGCAAACCGAGGCGCCCCTTTACTTGCCCCTTTACTTCGCAGCGGATGCACATTGTCACAACCGTGACCGTAAAATCGAAGCATGAAAATTTTGATCTGCAACGACGACGGCTACCAGGCCACCGGCATCATCGCGCTCTATGAGGCGCTTAAAACCATCGCCGATGTGGAGGTGGTAGCGCCCGAGCAAAACAACAGTGCCAAATCAAATGCGCTCACGCTGCACTCGCCAATGTATGTGCAGACCGCCGCGAATGGTTTTCGCTACATCAATGGCACGCCGGCCGACTGCGTGCATATCGCGCTGACCGGATTGCTGGGTTACCGGCCCGATCTGGTGGTGTCCGGCATTAACAATGGCGCCAACATGGGCGACGACACGATTTATTCGGGCACCGTGGGCGCCGCGATGGAGGGTTATCTTTTCGGCATTCCGGCGATTGCTTTTTCGCAAACCGAAAAGGGCTGGGCGCATATCGACGTGGCCGCGCAACGCGCACGTGAACTTGTGCAGCAACTGCTGCCTTCTCTGGAAACCGTAGCCGATGGCGCGCAGCCGACCCAGCCGCCGTGGCTGCTCAATGTCAACATTCCGAATCTGCCCAATACCGAAATCATGGGCGTGAAGGTCGCGCGTCTCGGGCGGCGCCACGCAGCCGAACGCGTGATCGAGCAAACCAGCCCGCGCGGCGAGATCATGTACTGGATCGGCAGCGCCGGGCCAGCCAAAGAGGCAGGCGAGGGCACCGATTTTCATGCGACCAGTCAAAATTTTGTGTCGATCACGCCGCTGCAGGTCGATCTGACCGACCATGAACGCCTGCCGTACTGGGCGCAGACGGCCGCGCGTTTGACTCAGGCTGCATGAATTCAGCCGTATGAAATTTAGTGCCAAACCACCTGCAACGCCAGCGTCTCAAGCACCTTCAGGGTCTGCACGCGCCGGGTTCCCGATACGTTTGCAGCCCGGCACGGGCTTGCCATCTGCTACTAAATCAATAGCTGGTAGTGGAGGTAATACTTGGGCTACAGGCCAGAATAGCTTAAATAAGGCGCCGCAGAGAGCGGCCGCACCGGTTCTGCTGAAAAGCGCCGGCCTCGGGCTTGACTCCAGCGCCGTACGCGCGCGCATGGTGCAAAAGCTCGCTGCGCAGGGAGTGACTGAA
Source organism: Polaromonas sp. (assembly GCA_031423655.1). Lineage (GTDB taxonomy): Bacteria > Pseudomonadota > Gammaproteobacteria > Burkholderiales > Burkholderiaceae_C > Polaromonas. The sequence continues at coordinate 5,481 of JANPFZ010000228.1, read as the reverse complement.
AGTCAGGTGCTGACCGCCATGGGGCTGGTCGAGCGGCATCGTTTTGTAGACTCGGCGCTGGTCAACCAGGCCTACGAAGACACGAGCTTGCCGATTGGTTTGGGGCAGACGATTTCCAAGCCGAATGTGGTGGCGCGCATGCTTGAGCTGCTGCTGCACGGGCTGGAGGAGCGCCGAGGCGCCTCCGGCAAACTGGGCCGCGTGCTTGAAATCGGCACCGGTTGCGGCTACCAGGCCGCCGTGCTGGCCCACCTGGCCACGGAGGTTTACAGCATCGAACGGCTGCGCGGTCTGCATGACAAGGCACGCGAAAATCTGCGCCTGCTGCGTGTGCCCAACCTGCATTTGTTGTACGGCGACGGCATGCTGGGTTATGCCAAGGGTGCGCCCTATGCCGCCATCATTGCCGCAGCCGGCGGCGAGGCCATTCCGCCCGCCTGGATCGAGCAACTTGCCGTCGGTGGCCGCCTGGTCGCCCCACTGCAGGCACCCGGCGGCGCCCAGGCACTGGTTGTCGTCGATAAAACCGCACAAGGTATTCGCAAAAGCTTGCTGGAAGCCGTGTACTTTGTCCCTTTAAAATCAGGCACGAGTGACTGACCGGCTGAAAAATTACGTCAAAATGATTAAAAAATCTAAGAATCAAACCTCAAGGCTTGCCACCCGAACCGGCCCTGACACACGCGCAAGGCTGGCGCGTCTACTCATGCCCGCAGCGCTGGCTGTCTGCATGCTGGCAGCAGCCGGTTGCACTTCGGTCTCACTGAACCGGGCGCCGGTGGAAGAGCGGGGGACCAATGCGCGCAACGTCCCTGCGGTCGTCGTCGAGCCAGTTGATGCCCGGCAACTGCCCGGATTTGAAAATGCCGGCAAGGCTGGGTATTACTCGGTCAAACCTGGCGACACGATGATTCGCATCGGACTGGACAACGGCCAGAACTGGCGCGACATCGTGCGCTGGAACAATCTTGAAAACCCCAACCTGATCGAAGTCGGCCAGGTGCTTCGCGTGGTGCCCCCGATCATTGACACCCAGGTCGTGACTCGGCCGGTTTTGCCGAGCGCTGCGGCTCCTGCCACTGCAACGCCTCCACTGGCGGCTGCGTCCAGGCCAGCATCCGCGCCTGTGGCACCCGTCGCGGCGGCGCCGGTTACCCCGCCACCACCGCCGGTAGCTGCCAGCCCGGTGCTGACCGGTGATGAGGACGTTGGCTGGATCTGGCCCGCGCAGGGCACGCTGCTGGGTGGCTTCGACGACGCCAAAAACAAGGGACTTGACATTGGCGGCCGGGCCGGCGACGCGGTGATCGCCGCTGCCGATGGCCGTGTGGTGTATTCAGGCGCCGGCCTGCGCGGCTACGGCAACCTGATCATCCTCAAGCACAACAACACCTTCCTGACGGCTTACGCGCACAACCAAACGCTACTGGTCAAGGAAGATCAGGCCGTTAAAAAAGGCCAGAAAATAGCCGAAATGGGCAACAGCGATGCCGATCGCGTGAAGCTGCATTTTGAGATTCGCCGCCAGGGCAAACCGGTCGATCCGGCTAAATACCTGCCGCCGCGTTGAACAACGGCCGACGGGTGCCTTGAAAACGATTGCGGGTTGGATTTATAGGTCAGATCGGCCTCCAGCTCAGGTAAAACGTGCGCTAATCGCTATTAATTTAGTAGCGAATGGTTCATTGACTCACGGCCATTTTTGGCATTCCACCGGCCGGGCGGCTGCCTTTGATCGTCGGCAGCCTGAGACAATCGCGCATGATTGAAGTAAACAAGACGCCGCCCGCGCACGCTCGCCCTGTACCCAAGGAATACCCACTCGACTTGCTCAAAGTCGAATCGCTTGACATCGAAGCCCAGGGCATCGCCCACCGCGCTGACGGCAAGGTCGTGTTCATCGAGGGCGCTTTGCCGTTTGAGCAGGTCACGGCCAATGTGTATCGCAAAAAGAGCAATTTCGAGAAGGCCACGCTGCTGACGATATACCGTGAATCGTCGCAGCGCGTGCGCCCGGCGTGCCCGCACTTTGGCATGCACACCGGCGCATGCGGCGGCTGCAAGATGCAGCATCTGCACGCCAGCGCGCAGGTCGCCGTCAAACAGCGGGTGCTGGAAGACGCGCTGCAGCACATCGGCAAGCTGAAGCCTGAGATGCTGTTGCGGCCGATTGAAGGGCCGGCCTGGGGCTACCGCTACCGGGCGCGCCTGTCGGTGCGCTACGTGCGCAAAAAGGGTGAAGTGCTGGTGGGTTTTCATGAACGCAAGAGCGCGTATGTGGCCGACATGCGTGAATGCCATGTGCTGCCCAGGCACGTCAGCGACCTGCTGCTGCCGCTGCGCAAATTGATCGGCAGCATGGACGCGAAGGAAACACTGCCACAGATCGAGCTGGCCTGCGGCGACGCGGTAACCGCGATGGTGTTGCGGCATATGGAGCCAATGAGTGACGCCGACCTGGCGCGTCTGCGGGCCTTTGCTGCCGCCCATCCTGGCCTGCAGTGGTGGCTGCAATCGGGCGGGCTGGATACGGTGAAACTGCTCGATGAGGATGTGCCCGAACTCAACTACGGTCTGCCCGAATTTGGCGTCGTCATGCCCTTCAGGCCGACCGATTTCACGCAGGTCAATCCCTTCATCAACCAGGCGCTGGTGTCGCGCGCGCTGCGCCTGCTGGATGTGCAGCCGCACGAACGCGTGATCGACTGGTTTTGCGGTCTGGGAAATTTCACGCTGCCGCTGGCCACCCGGGCGCGCGAGGTGCTGGGCATTGAGGGCAGCGACCTGCTGGTGTCCCGTTCACGCCAGAACTTTGAACAAAATCGGCCTGCAGCCCTGACAAGACCTGCGCTTGCAGCTACTAAATTCGTAGCAAGAAACCTGTTCGAGATGACGCCCGCGTTGCTGGTGAAAGACGGCGCAGCAGACAAATGGCTGGTCGATCCGCCGCGCGAAGGCGCGTTTGAACTGTTCAAATCGCTGGCCGCGTTGCATCAGCAAGTTGTGACCGGTGTGCCGTGTGATGACGGCGCGAATCAGCAAAGTCTGGCGCTAGGCGGCTGGACGCCGCCGCAACGCATCGTGTACGTCAGCTGCAACCCGGCTACGCTGGCGCGCGATGCGGGCGTGCTGCAGGGTAGCGGCTACCGCTGCACCGGGGCAGGTGTGGTCAATATGTTTCCGCATACCGCGCACGTCGAATCGATAGCTGTATTTCAACGAACCCCTAGGTTCACTAACTGCAGGTAGCTCTCTGCCCTCCGAGGGGACTTGCCTTGCTTGGCGCGGCCCGGCGCCTTTGCTCGCGCGACGTAAAAAAAGGGCCAGCAGGCCCTTTTTCCAGTAGTGAGAAAGCGTCAGTCGCGCTCGCCACCAGCAATGCCCAGCAGGGCCAGCAAACCCTGGAACACGTTGAAGAGGTCCAGATACAGGGCGAGTGTGGCGCTGATGTAGTTGGTTTCGCCACCGTCGAGAATCTGCTTCAGGTCGTACAGCATGTACAGGCTGAAGATACCGATCACAGCCACCGAAATCGCCATCATGCCGGCGGTCGAGCCAACAAACACGTTGACTATGCTGCCAACCATCACGACCAGCGCGCCGACAAAAAGCCATTTGCCCATGCCCGAGATATCGCGCTTGATGACGCTGGCCAGCGTTGCCATGACAAAGAACACGCCCGCCGTGCCGCCCATGGCCGTCATGACCAGTTCAGAGCCGTTTTTGAAGCCCAAAATCGTGCCGATCATGCGCGACAGCATCAGGCCCATGAAGAAGGTGAAGGCGAGAAGCACCGGCACGCCGGCGGCAGAGTTTTTTGTCTTTTCGATCGCGAAGATAAAACCAAACGCGCCGCCCAGAAACACGATCAGACCCAATCCGCCGGTCAATGCCTGCGTAATGCCGGTCGCAACACCGAGCCACGCGCCCGCAACGGTCGGCAACAGGCTCAGGGCCAGAAGCCAATACGTATTGCGCAGCACCTTGTTTCGCTGCACGGCAGTATTGACAGCACCGTAGTCGAGGGTTTGAACGTTCTCGGTCATTGAATTCGTCTCCAGAGTGTCAGCACATGCTGCCAGGTTCATTTTAGGGGGCATAGGGGGTTTTTCAAGGGGAGCGCTTGACCCCTCATTTCGATAAGGGTTTTTTGGTCAGATGTCTAGGAGGCTAATTGGCGGGAATCGGAGCGGGAATGCCCGCTGAAGTTGCGTATGCTCTCTGGTTTTGCCAACCAAACTTCACAAACCATGAAAACCAAAGCCGTTCTTGAATCAGCCGACATCAAGGTAATTGCCGCTGCTGCTGAAGCCGAAGCGCTCAAAAATAACTGGGCCGTAACGATTGCCATCGTCGATGATGGCGGCCACTTGCTGCACCTGCAGCGGCTCGATGGCGCGCCGCCGATTTCCGCGCACATTGCGCCGGCCAAGGCCAACACGGCCGCAATGGGTCGGCGCGAGACCAAGGTGTATGAAGACGTCATCAACGGCGGCCGCGCCTCGTTTTTATCAGCCCCGTATATCCAGGGCATGCTTGAGGGCGGTGTGCCGATCATGAAAGATGGGCAGTGCATAGGCGCTGTAGGCGTCAGCGGCGTGAAATCGACGGAAGATGCGCAGGTCGCGCGCGCGGGCATGGCGGCTATCGGGCTTTGATTGACTGACGGCGGATCGATGCCAATATCGATTCGCCCGCGCACTTTGTGCTTGTGCGGCATCGTCTGCTGCCCAGGTTTTGGGTTCAGGTTTTTGGCTCAGTGATGAATCCGATTTTCCGCAGCCCCGATTGCTGCGCGGCTGCCATCGCTTGCGCCACCCGTTCATACCGCACCGATTTGTCGCCGCGAATATGCAACTCGGGCTGCGGGTCTTGCGCTGCGGCATCCCTGAAACGGGGTGCCAGCGCTTCATCGGCAATCGGTGCTTCATTGATGAAATAGGCGCCCGCTGCATCGACGCTCAGGCGCAGCGTCTCGGGTTTCGCGTTCAGCGCCGAGTTGCTTGCGCGCGGCAGGTCGATATTGACCGCGTGCTTCATCACCGGCACCGTGATGATGAAAATGATCAGCAGCACCAGCATCACGTCGACCAGCGGCGTCATGTTGATTTCGTTCATCACGTCGTCGCTGTCGTCGCTGTAGTCTTGTGTTCCAAAGGCCATGGTTCTATTCCTTGATGCAGTGATGCCGTCTCAAGCTTTTTTCATTGGCACCACATTGGCGCCGCCCGCACTACCGACACGCGCGCCGGTGACGAAGTAGGCATGCAGGTCATGGGCAAATCGGTTCAGCTTTTGCAGCACGCCCTTGTTGCCGCGCACCAGCGCGTTGTAGCCCAGCACGGCAGGAATGGCGACAGCCAGGCCCAGCGCCGTCATGATCAGTGACTCGCCAACAGGACCGGCTACTTTGTCGATAGTGGCCTGGCCCGCCATGCCAATGGAAAGCAATGCGTGGTAGATGCCCCAGACCGTGCCGAA
>JANPFZ010000227.1:0-42181 GCA_031423655.1 Polaromonas sp. | reverse complement strand
GCGCATCGGAATTTGCAGCAGCGTGAAGCCGTCGGCGCGCACCGACGCGGTTTGCAGTTCCCATGGTTCCCGCACGTCGAGCACAACAGGGAACGAGTCCCCTGTGGCGGCACCATCGCGCCAGGCCATGAAGTCAGCGGGCTTAAGCTGGGAAATCATCAGAATGTGAAGCTCGATGGCTCGGGAAAATTGAGCAGACGGGGCGCTACGGTGTCCCAGGCGTGTGTGGTGCGCCATGCCTTGTCGTCCACCCGCGTGATCAGGGTGGCGCGCATGATGGGCTCGAACCCGACGATGGCGCTCAGACGACCGCCGATTTTCAAAAGTGACAGCAGCGATGCTGGCACGGCTGCCACCGAGCCACTGAGAACAATTACATCAAACGGGCCGTTTAGCGCGTCTTCTTCGGCGTCAGGGTTGCCTTCGACAGGTTTCAGGTATCCGGCACCATCGCGATGGATCACTTCGGCGTTGTAGACACCGGATCGCTGCAGGTTCTCTCTAGCCAGCGCTGCCAGGTCGGCATTGATCTCCAGCGTGACCACCTGCTGCCCGCGATGCGCCAGCAACGCCGCCATATAGCCTGAACCAGTGCCGATCTCCAACACCTTTTCGTGCTTTTGCACGGCCAGATCCTGCAGAATCCGCGCCTCAACCTTGGGCGCCAGCATGCACTGGCCGGCCTCGCGCGGCGCTGCGGCGCCGGCATCGAGCGGAATTTCCATGTCCACAAAGGCCAGCGCCCGATGGGCCAAAGGTACGAAGTCCTCGCGCCTGATTAATGCCAGCAGCAACAGCACCTGGTTGTCGAGCACTTCCCACGGGCGGATTTGCTGCTCAATCATGTTGAATCTGGCTTGTTCGTAATTCATGTCGGGGCCTGGGGCGTGTTGAGTGGGCAGGGAAGCGGAAATTTCGCTGGGTCTTTGATTTTAGAGTGGCCCGGTGACGGAAACCGGCGCGGCGTTTGGAACGCTAGCCTCAGCGCGCCGCCGGAACTTGTGTTTGAACCACTGCGCCAGGTCGTCCATAAAGCAATAGGTCACCGGCACCACCACCAGTGTCAGCAATGACGAGGTGATCACGCCGCCGATCACAGCCTGCCCCATTGGCGCGCGTTGTTCCGAACCTTCAGTCAGTGCAAACGCCAGCGGTACCATGCCAAAAATCATCGCCAGCGTGGTCATCAAAATCGGCCGCAGACGAACCCGGGCGGCTTCCAGCAAGGCATCGCTGCGTTCCATGCCCGGCATCTCGCGGCCGTCGGCGGCTATCCACGGAGCGCGCATACGAATTGCAAAATCAACCAGCAAAATCGCGTTCTTGGTGACCAGGCCCATCAGCATCACCACGCCAATGACAGAAAACATCGACAGTGTTGAGCCGAACATCAGCAGCGCCAGCACCACGCCGATCAGCGTCAGCGGCAGCGAGGTCATCAGCGCCAGGGGCTGCAAAAAGCTCTTGAACTGGCTGGCCAGAATCATGTAGATGAACAAGATCGCCATGACCAATGCAGAGATGGCGTAGCCAAAGGACTCCGCCATGTTTTTGGCAGAGCCGCTGAACTGGTAGCGATAGCCGGGGGGGAAATTCATCTGCTCCAGCGCAGCCTTGATGTCGTTCGACACTTCGCCAGCCGAGCGGTTGGCGACGTTACCGTTGATGGACACTTCGCGCGCCAGGTCGCGCCGATTGATCTGGTTCGGCCCGCTTGACTCCTTGACGCTGGCGACTTGGCTCAGCCGCACGATGCGCGACGAACCGTCGGCGTTGTTGCCCATGCTGCTGCTCATGAAAGGCAGGCGTTCGAGGTCTGCGGGCGAATTGCGTGCGTCGGGCGCCAGACGCACGTTGACGTCATAGGTCTGGTCGTCGGGTGCGCGCCAGTTGCCCACCGTCTGCCCGGCCACCAGCGTGCGCAGCGATGCCGCAATCTGCGCCACTGAAAAGCCCAGGTCAGACGCGGCGTCGCGCCGCACGTCGACTTCGATCACCGGCTTGTCTGCCTTGATGCTCGAGTCCAGATCGACCAAGCCGGGAATGCCACGAATTTTGTCGTTGACCAGCGTGGTGAGGCGTTCCAGCTCTTTCAAATCGGGGCCCTGCAGCGAAAACTCGACCTGCTTGTTGCCGCCTACCGAATCAACCAGGCCGACGTGTGTCACGGTGATGCCGGGCACCTGGCGGAGACGCTCACGCAGCACGCCAGCGAGCTGGTCCACGCTGCGCTCGCGCGCCTTGCGGTCAACGAGGCGCACGTACACACTGGCGTAGATTTTTCCCTGCGCGCTGCCGGTGTTGAGGGTCGCGAGTGTGTATTTCACCTCGGGGAACTGCCGCAAAATCGCTTCGACCTGCCTCGCCTTGGCTTCGGTGCTTTCGATGGATGAACCGACCGGCGTGTAAAAGCTGAGCGAGGTTTCCGAAAAGTCGGCCTTGGGCACAAATTCGGTGCCCAGCAGCGGCAGCATGAAGATACTGCTCACAAAAATGACGAGGGCCAGCGCGACGGTTGCCAGCTTGTGTACCAGCGACCATCGCAGGATTCCCTGATACGCACTGCTGAGTTTGTCGGTGGCCCGATCAAACCAGCCGGTTACGCGGCCAATGGTTCGGTCGTAAAAACTCCGCGGCTCTCCGGGCTTGCGGGGCGCGTTGGTCGGGTCGTGCCAGATGCTCGACAGCATCGGGTCGAGTGTAAAACTGACGAACATCGAAATCAGCACCGCCGCAACGATGGTGATGCCGAATTCGTGGAAAAACTTGCCGATGATGCCGCCCATGAAGCCGATTGGCAAAAACACCGCCACGATGGAAAACGTCGTGGCCAGAACGGCCAGGCCGATCTCCTGCGTGCCGTCCAGCGACGCCTGATACGGCGCCTTGCCCATCTGCACATGACGCACAATGTTTTCACGCACCACAATCGCGTCGTCGATCAACAGGCCGACGCACAGGCTAAGCGCCATCAGCGTGATCATGTTGATGGTGAAGCCGAACAGGTTCATGAACAAAAAGGTGCCGATGATCGAGATCGGCAGTGTCAGCCCGGTGATGACGGTGGAGCGCCATGAGTTCAGAAATAAAAACACGATCAGCACGGTAAGCAGTGCGCCTTCAATCAGCGTGCGGCGTACGTTCTCGACCGCCACGCGAATCGGCCGCGCGCCGTCCAGAATGAGTTCCAGACGCGCACCGGGCGGCAGCGTCGGCTTGAGGTCGGCAACCGCCTTGTTGAGTCCGTCGACCACGGCGATGGTGTTTTCGTCTTGCGCTTTTTGTACGCTCAGCAGCAGCGTGCGCTGACCGTTGTAAAGCGCCAGGCTTTCGACCTCTTGCGCACCGTCGGCGATGCGCGCGACTTGGTCGACCGTAATGGGCGTGCCGCTTGCTGCATTGCCCGCGGTTTGTACTGCTGGTGATTTCCGCGCCACGATGATCTTGCCGAAATCTTCGGGCCGTTTCATGCGGGCGTCAATTTTTACTACACGCTCTTGCGCCAGTGAGCGGATGGCGCCGACCGGCAAGTCCTGGTTCTCGTTGCGCACGGCGTTGACCACCTGCTCGGCCGTGATGCCCAGCGATTCCATCGCCTGCGGATTAAGGTAAATATTGATCTCGCGTTTGGTGCCACCCACCAGCGTGACCGAGCCGGCGCCGCGCACGTTTTCAAGGCGCTTCTTCAAAAATTGATCAGCCCAATTCGTCAACTCGACAGCCGACATGGTTGCAGTTTCTGAATTAGGCAGCACAGCCACCGACCATATGGCCCGACTCGCCGGATCAAACCGCAGCACGCGCGGCTCTTTTACTTCGTCACGAAAGATCGGGCGTATGGCCGCGATTTTTTCGCGAACATCTTCAGCCGCCTTGCGCCCATCCACATACAACTGAAACTCGATGATGACCACCGACTGGCCTTCAAAACTGCGTGAGGTCAGCGCACTGATGCCGGCAATTGAATTGACGCCTTCCTCGATCTTCTTGCTGACTTCGCTTTCAACAATTTCCGGCGAAGCGCCGGGGTATTCGGCCGTCACCACCACGACAGGGAAATCAATATTCGGGAACTGGTCGACCTGCATGCGCTGGTAAGAAAACAGCCCCAGTACCACGATGGCCAGCATGACCATGGTGGCGAACACCGGATTTTTCAGGCTGACCTGGGTGAACCACATGGCAGGCGGGGCTCAGGGAGCCGGTTTGGGCTGCACGGCGGCGCTGCCTGAAGCGTTTGCCGATGAACCGCCGCCGCTGCCTGCCGTCTGCCCTTCCATGGCGGTGAAGGACACACGGGTGCCCTCACGAAGAGAGCCGATATTGCCGCGAATGACCAGGGCATTTTCAGCAATGCCGCTTACGCCAACCGCAGGCTCGGCGCCGCCCGCGCTGCCGCGCTGCCCCAGCGTGACGGCTTTGTGTACAACAAGTCCGTTTTCAATCGCCTGCACGTAGGGAGCGGGCTTGTCGGTGCGCACCGCACTGACCGGCAGCGCCAGCAACGAAGCCTGTGCTGTCCCGAGGCTACCGCGCACAAAAAGCCCCTGACGCAAGGCGGGTGCGCCTGGCGGGTTGTTCAGGCTGAGGTAAGCCAGCACGCTTCGGCTGCCAGCCTGCGCGCTCGGGTTGATGCGCACCACCCGCGCCGTGACTGGCTGGGCTATGCCTTCGATCTGCAACACGGCCGTCTGGCCAACGCGCACGTCAACTGATTCGGCCGCGCCCAGCGTGGCTTCAAGTTCCAGGTCGCGCAGATCGATGATTTCGACAATCCGCGCCTCGACGCCGACGCGCTCGCCCGGCTGCGCCAGACGCTGTGAAACCTGGCCCGATATCGGGCTCCTCAGCACCGTATCTGCAACCGATTTGCGTGCCACATCTGCACCGGCCAGTGCCGCCTTGTAGCTGGCTTGCGCCGCGTCCAGATTCGCCTGCGAGGTATCCAGCGCAGTTTTTGAAATGAAGCCCTGCGCCACCAGCGCCTTGTTGTTGTCGTACTGCCGCTGCACCACATCTACCTGCGCTCTGGCGGACGCCGCCTGTTCGCTGGCCTGCTGCACGCGCGACTGGTATTCGCTGGCATCGATGCGGGCGATTACCTGGCCGGCCTTGACGAAGTCGCCTTCACGCACGGTCAGTTCGCGTAGCTCGCCCGGCACGCGCGCCTTGATGACGGCCGAATTCACCGCGCGCAGGGCACCGGACACCGGCAGGCCCTGCAAAATGTCGCGGGTTTCGGCGCGCACGACGTCGGTAGGCGCCAGTTCGACCGCGCGCTGCTCTTTGGCTGCGGCGGCAGCGGCCAGCGCCAGTTGCTGGTCCTTGCGCGCAGAAACCGCGCGCAGGGCGCCCCAGGCCACCAGCATGACGACGGCCAACGCCACCAGGCCGTTCGACCACTTTGCCCATCGTTTCATTCAGAAGCCTTGTTTGCAGCGGGCGCAGCCTGCTTTGAAGAAATAGTCATGCCATACAGCAAGGTGGCGAGTTGCGACGCAATATATTTTTCGGGCTCGATCAGCTGGTCATCCCGCATGCAGACGTTCATCGAATGCTTGGCCAGCACCAGATAAATCATCGGGGCCACCACGCTGTACACCGCGTAGTCAATATCGAGCGGGCGAAACTCGCCGCTGTCCATGCCGCGCTGCAGGATTCGGCGAATCAGCGCTTGCCCGGGCTGGATGACCTCTTGCTGATAAAAGGCCGCGAGGTCGGGGAAGTTTTTTGCCTCGCTCATCATCAGCTTGGTGATGCCCGAAGCTTTCGTGGCGCCGACCCGCTCCCACCAGGCGTTCATACAGTAGCTCAACATGTCGGCCGAGCTTCCTTCAAAGGCTTCAAACTCGGCATTCCATTCGGTGAAGCGGCCAGAAATGTTTTCGCGCACCACGGCTTTGAATAATTCTTCCTTGCTCTGGAAGTAAAGAAACAGCGTGCCTTTAGAGACGCCAGCGCGCGCGGCGACTTCTTCAGCCCGCGTGGCGGCAAAGCCTTTTTCGACGAACAGATCCAGCGCGGCATTGAGCAGCTCGCCCGGGCGGGCTTCCTTGCGACGCTCACGCTTGACCGCGCTTGACGGTGCGTTGGAATAAAAAAAGTTGGAAATCGGCATGGTTACTGACTGGCTGGTTAGTAATGTAGTGCCTTGTTTTCGGAGCGTCAACTAAGGGGACTTGTCACCTGCTGCCGGGGCGACTGTGGATCCCGGCCGAATCAGAAGCCAGGCGTGACACCCGCCACGGCGATCCCCAGCCACTCGCGCAGTACTTGCCGACTCGCCAGCAGTCCCTGCGCCGAAGGCAGCCATTCCAGCACCCGGTTTTCTTGCGGCTGCACGAAGCCCATGGGCGCCGGCAGCACCACCAGGCCGGTTTTCTCAAACGCGGCCACCGCGCGCGGCATGTGCCAGGCGTTCGTCACCAGCGCGATTCGCTGCACGCCACCCTGCTTGAGAACCGGTGACAGCAGGCGAGCATTTTCGGCCGTGTCGCGTGAATCGCTTTCCAGCCAGCGCAAGGTCACGCCGTAATCTTGCTGCGCGACACGCCGGGCCACCTCGGCTTCAGATTCGATTTGCGATCCGTGGGCCGCCCAGCCCAGGCCGCCGGTGAAAGCCACCGGCAGGCCCGATTTCCGCGCCAGCCACAGGCCGTAGCGCAGGCGCGCAGCGGTCTCGGCACGTGGTTGCGCCTGGCCATATTCAGGTGCCAGTGGCAGCACACCGCCACCCAGCACCACGATGGCCTGGATTTTGTCGGTTTGCAGCTGGCCGATCTGGCTGGGGGTCAGCGGCTCGAACTGCGGCAGCACGCTTCGCGACAGCCGCACGGCAGCACCATGGCAACTCAGCAGCCAGAGCAGAGCCAACGCGAACAACACCAGCGCCAGGCCGCAGCGCTTTTTTTTCACAGCCAGCAGCCAGCCGACAAGGGCGAGCAGTAAAGGCGCCAGCGGCGGCAGAATCAGGGCAGTCAGCAGAGGTTTGAGCATGTGGGTAGCCAGTGGTTGCTACAAACATGATAGCTGTCTGGACACGTATTATTTCGGCTGTGGCCTGTTTTATGTGTGAAATTCCTGCCTGACTGTTTTCTTTTTCCGAAACGAAGAGTCGTATTTTTCACAATCGGCGCTTGCGCATAAAGAAACCTGAAAAACTACAAACGAGGAGATTCCCATGTTGAAAGAAATACGGCTGATTTGCGGCTTACTGGCGGCTACTGCCAGCCTGCCCGGGTGCGCGTCCACGGCGGGCACAAATGCGGTGCCCGTCACGATGAAAGAGTTTCGCGTCACCAGCGAGCCCGGCATCGAAATATATGTGCGCAACAAGCGTCCGGCGGGCATGCAGAAATTCTCCACTGACAAGACGCTGAGCTACGTTCATGGCGCCACCTATCCGGCTGAAACCGCTTTTGATCTGCCGCTGGACGGCGTCTCATGAATGGACTACATCGCCCGCCAGGGCTATGACGTTTACCTGCTGGATGTGCGGGGTTATGGCGGATCAACCCGGCCCGTGCAAATGAGTCGGCCCGCTATAGAAGGCGCCCCATTCGCAGGCACCGAAGAGGCCATGCGTGATGTCGATGCGGTGGTTAAATTCGTCAAGAAACGCCGCGGCATCAACAAGGTCAACCTGATTGGCTGGTCGTGGGGAACGGCCATCATGCAGTGGTACACCAGCCTGAACAGCCAGAAGGTGGAAAAGCTGGTGCCGTATGCGCCGGTTTGGATTCGCCAAACCGCCTCGCTGGTGCAGACCGGCCCAGGGCCGACACCGGCCTACCGCTCGGTCAGCATGGCGCAGGCCAAAGCGCGCTGGTTGACAGGTGTGCCCGAAGCCAAAAAAGCAGACCTGATTCCGGCCGGCTGGTTTGAAGCCTGGGCTGCGGCCATGTCAGCAATGGACCCGGTCGGCGCCCAACAGAACCCACCGGTGCTGCGCGCACCCAACGGCGTGGTGGCCGACGGCCTGAAGTACTGGGGCAATGGCGTGATCCCGTGGAAGGCTAAAGACATCAAGGTGCCGGTGCTGCTGATCAAGGCCGAATGGGACCAGGATACACCGGCCTACATGGCGCAGGCCTTGCTGCCAAAACCGACAGGTGCGCCCTACAAACGCTACGTTGAACTCGGTGAGGGCACGCACACCATCATCATGGAAAAGAACCGCATGAACCTGTTCCGCAAAGTGCAGCTGTTCCTCGATGAAAAGCACGCACCGGCACGTTGAACGTGCGCACATGCGTTCAAAATGCTATATAAATAATAGCTGCTAAGGCAGGTATTACTTGGGCTAGCGGCCTAAAAGGCTTGAAAACTGTTAAAAACCCTAGAAAAACGCCTGCAAACCTGTCTGCGCACGCCCAAGAATCAGCGCATGTACATCGTGCGTGCCTTCGTAGGTGTTGACGGTTTCCAGATTGATCATGTGGCGAATCACGTGGTACTCATCATGAATACCGTTGCCGCCGTGCATGTCGCGCGCCATGCGGGCGATGTCGAGTGATTTGCCGCAGCTGTTGCGTTTGATCAGCGAGATCATCTCCGGCACGTCCCTGCCTTCGTCCATCAGCCGGCCGACGCGCAGGCAGCCTTGCAGGCCGAGCGCAATTTCGGTCTGCATGTCGGCGAGTTTTTTCTGGATCAGCTGGTTTTGCGCCAGCGGCCGGCCAAACTGCACCCGGTCCACCGTGTAGTTGCGGGCGCGGAACCAGCAGTCTTCGGCCGCACCCAGCGCGCCCCAGGCAATGCCGTAGCGCGCCTTGTTCAGGCAGCCGAACGGGCCCTTCAGGCCGCTGACATCCGGTAGCAAATTGGCTTCCGGCACAAACACATCATCCATCACGATTTCGCCGGTAATGGAGGCGCGCAAACTCATCTTGCCTTCGATCTTGGGTGCGCTCAGGCCCTTCATGCCTTTTTCCAGAATGAAGCCGCGAATTGCTTCCTGGCCACCTACTTTTCCGTCAGGGTCTTCCAGCTTGGCCCAAACGACGAACACGTCAGCAATCGGTGAGTTCGTGATCCACATCTTGGCGCCCTTGACGATGAAGCCGCCGTCCACAGGCTTGGCGCGCGTCAACATGCTGGCCGGGTCCGAGCCGTGGTTCGGCTCGGTCAGGCCAAAGCAGCCAACCCATTCGCCAGTGGCGAGTTTGGGCAAAAACCTTTCGCGCTGCGCTTCGTCGCCGTAGGCATTGATCGGGTGCATGACGAGCGAGCTTTGTACGCTCATGGCGCTGCGGTAGCCGCTGTCAACACGCTCGACTTCACGCGCCACCAGCCCGTAGCTGACGTAATTGAGCCCGGCGCAGCCGTAGCCCTCAATCGATGAACCGAGAAAGCCCATTTCGCCAAATTCATTCATGATTTCGCGGTCAAATTTTTCGTGCCGCGCCGCCATCAACACGCGCGTTTGCAGCTTGGCCTGGCAGAACTCGTGCGCCGCTTCGACAATGGCGCGCTCGTCGTCGCTGAGCTGCTCGGTCAGCATGAAGGGATCTTCCCAAACGAAGCGGGGTTTGACAGTGGTTTTCATCGGTGTCTCCAGTGGGGTTGGGGTGTACTGATGCAGTGTAGGGGTTCCGCTTCAATCGCGGCTTGTCGGGGTAATTTACGTCATGCTGCACCGAACGCCAGAACAAATTAAAGTGGTTGGAACGCACTATCCGCAAGCTTCAAAGGACTGAAATTTTATGAGCGAACTTCAAACCATCACCCTGGGCGGCGGCTGCTTCTGGTGCACCGAAGCGGTGTACGTCAAGGTGCGCGGCGTACTTGACGTGGAATCGGGTTACAGCAACGGGCAGGCGGCGCGGCCGAGTTACGAAGAGGTGTGCAGCGGCCGCACCGGCAGCAACGAAGTCGTCAAGCTGATGTATGACCCGCAGGAGATCACGCTGGCTGAAATCCTCGAAATCTTTTTTATCATTCACGACCCGACCACGCTGAACCGGCAGGGCAACGATGCCGGCACGCAGTACCGCAGTGGTATTTACTACTCGAAGCCGGAAGACAAGCGCGTTGCCGACGACTTCATTCGCCAGTTGAGTCAGGATAAAACCTTCGACAAACCCATCGTGACCGAAGTACTGCCACTGGTGAACTACTGGCCGGCCGAGGCTTATCACCAGGATTATTTTGAGAACAACCCGAATCAGGGTTATTGCGTGGCAGTGGCAGGCCCCAAGGTGGCGAAGTTTCGCAAGACGTTTGCGTCACGAGTGAAGGTCTGACGGTTTCAGGCTGCAGCTGATACTTCATGACAGAATCGGCTGCTAGCCCCCGTAAAATCTGGGTAAGGAGCTATTAAAAGTGTAGCGTGAAGCGAGAACAGGCGGCGCGGCTCATTGCCGCTTCTGCGCAAAATAAAACCATTCCTGCCCCACTTCGGCGCGCGGATTAGGGAACACGATAAAGCCATCGTTCGCGGCCGTGACACCTTCGCCGTTGCTTCGTGTGCCGATCACTTCGCCGCTTTTCAACGCGTCAAAACTGCGCCATTCGCGGCTGAAGCTGTCGCCTGCGTGGTTGCGGTCAGTGACATCGATTAGACGAAGAATCTCGCGCGCGTGCGGCTCGGGCGCCAGCGGCAGCGCAGCCAGCCCCAGCAGCGCCAAGGTCTGCAAAATTGCGTGTCTTGCCACACCGACCGCCAGCGGGTCATCATGCTGGCCGCATTCCAGCGTGACGCCGTAGCCGCCGCGTGAGCGCATGTACTCAGTCGTGCCGACGCCGTAGTTCGGGTTGGTCACCAGCGTTGGTGCGCGGCTGCCTTCGCTGGCCGATTTGGCGATGCGCTTTTGAATGCCGCGTGAATAAGTGTCGAGCCAGCCTTCGACAATGCGGTGCGGACCGGTGTGCATGGCCAGTTGCATCTCGGCATCGGCATGCGCAAACGGCTCCAGCGTGCCGCTGTTGTTGGGCGGGCCGATCATCACGAACGGCGCGCCGCCGGTGTGAAACGAATGCAGATCGAGCAGCACATCGTGAGCGTCGAGTAACGGGCACAGCACATTGGCAAGTCTGTCCTCAAAATCCTGCGGAATCGCGCTTGGTGCCATGTTGCGGTTCAGGTTGCGGTCGCCCATGCGCTGCTTGAGTTGATACGCCAGCGGATTGGTCACGGGCACCAGTGTGAGCATGCCGCGCTGGATCGCCAGGGTGCCGCAGTCGAGCTCTCCAATCAATTGCGCAATTGCGCGCGCGCCGCACACTTCGTTGCCATGCACGGCGCCCAGCACCAGCAGACGCGGGCCGGGCGCCAGGCCGTGGTAGGTCAGGGTGCGCAGATGGGCGGGGCGTTCGTCAGCGCGCTTTTCTGAAAGTATCTTGTCGGTCATGCGTCTGGTTATACCGTGGTTTGCCGGCTTGGGCCGGGGCCGTGAACTTGCGGCGCGGCTGGGCGCCATGCGGCAACCGACTGGCAACGAACCTGTTAGTCTGGCAAGAAGTTTTAATCAACCGGCTCGACGATGACTGCTCCCGATTTGCCCCTGCTCAAACCGCTACGCCGGGACGAAGCCCGCAGATCAAAAAATGTGCAAACTGATGAAGAATGCATTCTTGTATTGCAAGGCGGCGGCGCGCTTGGCGCTTATCAGGCGGGTGTTTTTGAAACGCTTTGCGCGATGTACCGCGAACCGACCTGGGTCGCTGGAATCTCTATCGGCGCCATCAATGCGGCGCTGATTGCCGGCAACCCGCCTGAGCTGCGCGTGGCCAGGCTGCACGAGTTCTGGCGGCTCTTGAGTTCAGGCCTGCCCCTGCCTGGCCTCGCCACGCCGGTCAGCGTGCGGGAAAGCCAGAACGAGGCCAGCGCAGCGCAAGTGGTGCTGTTTGGTGTGCCGGGTTTTTTCGCACCGCGCATGCCGCCCGCAGTCTGGCAGGCGCCGGGCTCGCCGGGGGCGACCAGCTATTACGACACCACCCCGCTGAAGCGCACGCTGGAACGCCTGGTGAACTTTGACCTGCTTAATTCGGGTTCGGTGCGGTTGTCTGTAGGGGCTGTCAATGTGCGCACCGGTAATTTCGCGTATTTTGATTCGGCGAAACAGCGCATCGATGTGCGTCACATCATGGCCAGCGGCGCGCTGCCACCAGGCTTTGCGCCGGTGGAAATTGATGGCGAACACTATTGGGACGGCGGCCTGGTGTCGAACACGCCGCTGCAGTATGTGCTGGACCTGCCGGGCAAGCGGCAGCGGACGGTGTTTCAGGTTGATCTGTTTGCCGCACGCGGGCCACTGCCGACGACGCTGGCCGAAGTCAGTGAACGCGAAAAAGACATCCGTTTTTCAAGCCGGACCCGGCTCGGCACCACCAACGAGCTGGACCGGCAAGTCATGGCGCAAGCCGCGCAGCGTCTGATTGCCAAGCTGCCGCCGGCGCTGAGAAACGACCCGGATGTGCGTGCGCTGTCGCAGATGCGTTGCGAAAGCGCGGTCGATGTGGTGCATCTGATCTACCGCAGCAAGCATTACGAAACCCAATCGAAAGACTACGAGTTTTCGCGCCTGTCGATGAAGGAGCACTGGGCCGCCGGCAGCGCCGACATGGCGCACACGCTGCTTGACCCGCGCTGGATTCATCGCCCGCGGGAAGGCCGTGATGGCAGCGGCGTGCAGGTGTTTGATCTGTCTGAAGGCAGCCCGTCCTGTACAAAAAGCCTTACGGCCCCCAGCGCCTGATCAGGTAGCCGGGGGCAGGGCAGGTGAGTGCTCCACTACCATCTACCCATCGCCCTTTGTCTCTTCTTCTTTTCAACCCCTTCATTCGAAAGCACCGTCATGAAACTTCAACACAAAGTCTGCATCGTCACCGGCGCCGCCAGCGGTATTGGCAAGGAAATCGCCCTGACCTTTGCACGTGAGGGCGGCAAGGTGGTCATCGCCGACATGAACAAGGCCGCTGGGCAGGCCGTTGCCGATGAAATCATTCTGGCCGGCGGCACGGCCATGGCGGTGGTGATGGACGTGACGAGTGAAGAACAGGTCAATGCGGCTGTGGCCGAGGTGGCCGCGGCTTATGGCGGCGTCGATGTGCTGGTCAGCAACGCGGGCATCCAGATCGTGCATCCAGTCGAGGAATTTCCGTTTGCCGACTGGAAAAAAATGCTCGCCATTCACCTTGACGGCGCCTTCCTTACCACCAAGGCCTGCGTGCCGCACATGCAAAAGTCGGGCAAGGGCGGCAGCATCATCTACATGGGGTCGGTGCATTCGAAGGAAGCGTCGGTACTGAAGTCTGCTTACGTGACGGCCAAGCACGGCTTGATCGGGCTGTGCAAAACAGTCGCCAAGGAAGGCGGTAAACACGGCATTCGCGCCAACGTGATCTGCCCCGGCTTTGTGCGCACGCCGCTGGTCGAAAAACAGATTCCCGAGCAGGCCGAAAAGCTTGGCATCAGCGAGGTCGACGTGATCAAAAAAGTCATGCTGAAGGAAACTGTTGACGGCGAATTCACCACCGTACAGGACGTAGCCGAAGTCGCGTTACTGTTCGCCGGCTTTGGCTCAAGCGCGCTGACGGGGCAGTCGCTGGTCGTCAGCCACGGCTGGTTCATGCAGTAACGGCGGTGCTGTTGCGCTCAGGCCCGTGCAAAGTAATAGGGCGTGCACCATCAGGTACGCAGTGCATCAGTTTTGCTTCATAGCCGCAGCCAGCTGGGCCACGTTGTGGCGCATCAGCTTGAGGTAGCTGTCAGCTGGTCCGCCTGCCTTTGACAGTGCATCGACATACAGTGAAGGCCCTACAGTCACGCCGGCGTCCTTGCTCAATTGCGCCAGCAGTTTCGGGTTGCTCATGTTTTCGATGAAAACGGCTCTGATTTTTTCTTTCTGAATCTGACGGATCAATCTCGCGACCTCTTTGGCGCTTGGTTCTGCTTCGGTTGACATGCCTTGCGGCGCCAGAAACCCGATGCTGTAACGCGCGCCGAAGTAGCCAAAGGCATCGTGTGATGTGATGACCTTGCGTTTGTCTGGCGTAATGGCGGCAAATGCCGCTTTCGACTCGGTATCCAGCGCCTCTAGTTCTTTCACGTAAGCCTCGCTGTTGGCCTGGTAAGTACTGGCGCCTGCCGGGTCAAGTTTGTTCAGGGCTGCAGCAATATTGCGCACGTAAAAAATCACGTTGGTCGGGTCTTGCCAGGCGTGCGGGTCGGGCTCGGCTTTGCCTTTTTCATCAGACATGGCGCGCGCCTTGATGCCCTGGCTGGCGACCACGCTCTGGCCCTTGTAGTCGGCAGACTTCACCAGTTTTTGTGCCCACGGCTCAAAGCCCAGACCGTTGGTGACCAGCAGCTTTGTTTGCAGCAGGTTTTTGGCGTCCACCGCTTTGGGCTCAAATGTGTGCGCGTCTTGATCTGCCCCGACCAGCGTTGTCACGGCAACGCGGTCGCCGCCGACCACCTGCACCAGGTCACCCAGAATGCTGAAGCTCGCCATCACCGGCAGCTTGTCAGCCGCGAGCGATAGCGTGGTGCCCGCGCACAAGGCCAGCGCTACCAGCGGATTGAATAATTTTTGGAACAGAATTTTCATGATGCAAAGCCTCGGTTAAAACATCGAAAGGGAAAAAGCAGAAGAAATCAGGCAACGCGGTGGGCTTTAGCCATTTGACGCGGCAACCAGCCGCCCGGCGAGATAAGAAGTGAGACGAAATAAAGCGCGCCGGCGCAGCCGATGATGGTCGCGCCTGATGGCGTGTCCAGGTGATAAGACAGCAGCAGCCCGAGGTAACCAGCCAGCATGGCCTGACCGCTGGCGTTGACCAGCTGGGCCGGCAGCGTGTCGTGCCACAGCCTGCCTGACACGGCGGGCAGCATCATCAGCCCGACCGCCATCAGCGTGCCCAGTGTTTGAAAACCGGCTACAAGATTGACAACCACCAGCATTAAAAAGCCCTGTTGCCACATCCAGTTCCACCCGGTCCGCGAGCCGCGTTGACCGACAGCGCTTAAGAAGACCGGGTCAAAACTCTCCAGTACCAGCCCGCGATAGGCTGCGGCCAGAATCAATACGCTGACGCTTGCTACTGTGGCTACCAACAGCAATCCGGGTGTATCGACGCCCAGCGCACTGCCAAACAAAATGTGCAGCAAATCGAGCTGTGTGCCGTGGCTGGAAATAAGCGTAACGCCAAGTGCCAGGGCCACGAGATAAACAGCCGCCAGGCTGGCGTCTTCTTTGAGCGTGGTGGCGCGGCTGACGAGCCCGGCGATTGCGGCAACCACCATCCCGGACACCACACCGCCCAGCACCATGGCTGTCAACGACAGGCCGAACAACATGAAACCCACAGCCACGCCGGGCAGGATGGCGTGGCTGAGTGCGTCGCCGAACAGGCTCATGCGCCGCAACGTCAAAAAAACGCCGAGAGGCGCGGCGCTGAGCGACAGGGCCAGCGTGGCCACCAGCGCCCGGCGCATAAAGGCAAATTCAGCGAACGGCGCTAAAAGCAGGTTCCATGCGACGTCACCTGCGCCGCCTAAAAAGTGTTCCATCAGGTTGCCAGTTTTGGTGAGCGCGGTTGCGCGGCCTGTGTTTGCATCGCCTGCCGCGCATCGATGGAACAAACCATGGCGTTTTCGTCCCACGCCTCGGCCATGGTGCATGCCGTCGCCAGGTTGGCCTGCGTCATCACCTCGTTCGTTGGCCCCCACGCGACCAGTTCGCGCGCCAGCAGCAGCGTTTGCGGAAAACGCTCCCGCGTTTGTGCGTCGTCATGCAGCACGGTGATCACCGTGCGCCGCTCCGCATGCCACTGGTCGATGGTGGCCAGCAGCGCCGCAGTGGTCTTGCTGTCCACGGCGGCGAAGGGCTCGTCCAGCACAATCAGATCGGCGTCCTGCAGCATCATGCGGGCGAAAAAAACGCGTTGTAACTGCCCGCTGGACAGCGAATGGATAGGACGCTCGTCAAAGCCGTGCAGCCCGACGCACGCCAGCGCCGATTCCACGCGATCAAGTTGATCGTTCCCCGCATCGCGCCAGGCCCCGCGCGCAGGCCAGCAGCCCAGCAACACGCAATCGTGTACGTTGATCGGGAAACTGCGGTCGATTTCGGCCAGCTGCGGAAGATAGGCGATGCGCGCTCCTGCAGACACCTGCACACTGCCACCCGACGGCGGCAACAGGCCCACGATGCTTTTGAGCAGCGTGCTCTTGCCTGATCCGTTCGGGCCGGTGACGGCCGTCAACGAGCCTGGTGCAAAACAGCCGCTGATGTGGTGCAGGGCCGGATGCTGCCGGTAGCTGACCGTCAGGTTGTCAAGCGTCACCATGGCGCGATTTCCAGTTGTGCCCAGGTTACTGCCAGCCACAACAAAACGACGACGGGGAGCAAGGCCAACACACGTCGCCAGGCGGGCCAAGCGAATACGCTGGGCCTTCGGCGTTCTGGCAGTGGAAGCGGAGTCGATGGAGATTTTTTTGCAGCGGACATGTGGAACAAACTTTTGCGAAGTGTGGTCGCTAACGACTCTATGTTGCGGTAATAATGCAACCGGATTGCAATAAATAATAACGCAATTTAGTTGCGTTACTGAAAAATACCTTTGGATCTGGAGAATTCACGCCCAATGCCTTCTGGTTTTGCTTCCACCGTCCCTGCAAAGTCGCCTGCGGTCGACCCGATTGAGGCGCTGCTGTCGGCCCACGGGCTGCGGCGGACCCAGGCGGCACGGCTGGTGCTGGGTTGGTTACTGGCACACCCGGAAACCAGCTACACCCATGCCCAGCTGCAGGCAGCTTTGGGCACGGCCAGCAATCCCGCGCTTGACCGGGTTACGCTGTACCGTCTGATTGACCGGCTGACGCAGGTCGGCCTGCTGCTTTGCCGGGTTGATTCCGGCCGGGTGCGCCGCTACCAGGCCATGCCAAGCAGCGTGCATGCAATTCCCCATTTCGAGTGCCAAAGTTGCCACCGCGACAGCCCGCTGGCCGGTGCGCTGCAAGCCAGCGCGAATGACCTGGAGCGCGCCGCACAGAGCGCGTTAGCAGCGCTTAAGGCACTGGGCTACCAGGGCATAAGCATGGACTTCGCCGTGCGCGGCGTGTGCATCGATTGCGCAGCCAGCCAGACGGAAACGAGGCCCGTATGATTAAAAGCCGTCAGCTGGCCTATCAATACGCCAGTGGCCCGGCGCTTCACTTCGACGATGCAGACGTGTCGCAAGGCGGCTTGCTGCTGCTGTCGGGCGCGTCGGGCTCAGGCAAATCGACTTGGCTGGCGTTGGCTTCAAGGCTCCTCGCCGCCACGACAGGCGACATAACCGTGGCGGGTCAAGCGCTGGGTTCCTTAAGCCAGGTCGCGAGTGACGCCTGGCGTGCGCGAACCGTTGGATTTTTGCCGCAAAAACTTCATTTGAGTGCCGCGCTGACAGTGCATCAAAACCTGTCGATGGCGCAGTGGGCGGCCGGCCAGCGTCCAGATGACGATCGCATTACTGAGGCGCTGTGCGCGCTGGACGTGCAGGCGTTGGCCGGCCGCAAACCATTACAGCTGTCAGGCGGGCAGGCGCAGCGGGTGGCACTGGCGCGGGCGGTGCTGCTGGGCCCGAAGGTAATTCTGGCCGACGAGCCCACCGCCAGTCTGGACGACGACTCGGCGAGCGCGTCACTAGCCTTATTGCGGGCAACCGCGCGCCGTGTGAACGCCACGCTGGTCATTGCAACGCATGATGCGCGCGTGAACGCATTTTTTAGCAGTGAAAAAGGCCTCCAGCGCATAAAAATCATGCGAGAGCAGCTATGAAAACCATAGCATTTGCCTGGCGCTACCTATGGTCAAGGCCGCTGTCCGGCGCGCTGAATCTGCTGCTTCTGAGCCTGGGCCTGGCGTCGATCACGTTTTTGCTGCTGGTCAGCCATCAACTCAGCCAGGCGTTCGAGCGTGACCTGGCGGGCATAGATGTGGTGGTGGGCGCCAAGGGCAGTCCGATGCAACTGATTTTGTCGGGCGTACTGCATCTCGACGTGCCCACCGGCAACGTGCCGCTGGCGGCTATCAAAGAGCTGGAATCGCACCGCCAGGTCGCCAAAATCATTCCGATCAGCCTGGGCGACAGTTTTCGGGGATTTCGCATCGTCGGCACCACCGGTGACTACCTGCTGCATTACAAGGCGGACTTTGCGCAGGGCGCGATGTGGACGCAGCCGATGCAGGCCGTGATTGGCGCGCAGGTCGGCAGACAAACCGGTTTGAAAATAGGCGACAGCTTTTCCGGCACGCACGGGCTGGCCGGCCAGGGCGATGTGCACGGCCAGACGCCCTACACCGTGGTCGGGGTGCTGGCGGTCACTGGTTCGGTGCTGGATCGCCTGGTGCTGACCGCGACCGAATCGGTCTGGAATGTGCATGAGACTGACACCGCGCTTGATGCAGAGGATCAGAAGATTCTGGAGGAAGACCGTGAAATCACGCTGGCGCTGATTCAATACAAAACGCCGCTGGCTGCTGTGACATTTCCCAAGTTCATCAATGCCACCACTGAAATGCAGGCCGCTGCGCCGGCGCTTGAAATCACCCGCCTGCTGACCATGGTGGGCATTGGCACCGATGTGCTGCGGGCACTGGCCGGCGTGCTGTTGCTGACAGCCGGGCTGGGCGTGTTCGTGGCGCTCTGGAGCGCGGTGCGCGAGCGGCGCGCCGACCTGGCGTTGCTGCGCATGCTGGGCGCACCACCGCGCAAGATTGCCGGTTTGCTGCTGTGCGAGGCGCTGTGGCTGGCGCTGCTGGCAACCGTGCTGGGTTTGCTTGCCGGGCAGGGGCTTATGGCGCTGATCGCATGGATGCTGCAGCTTGAAAAATCAGTGCTGATCGGCGGGCTCGCGTGGCCGGTCGAGCTGTGGGCGGTTCCGGTGCTGGCTTTGGGTGTTGCGCTGGTGTCCAGCGCATTGCCTATCTGGGAAGCCTACCGGGTCAGTGTTTTTGAACTTCTTCAATCGAGATAACAAGATAACCTCCAGGAAAATCATCATGAAAATTTCATCTTTAGCCTCAAAATTGGTCCCGACTGTGTTGGCGCTGTTGCTGGGCGCCTCGCTTTCAGTTGCTCACGCGGAAGAGTCCGATAAGGATAAGAAAGAAGATATCCAGCGCCACCGCGCCATGGCCAGTGCCCATGAGGCGGCCGCAAAATGTATTGAATCAGGCAAAAAAGAAGATGTTTGCATGAAAGAGCTACAGGCTTCGTGCAAAGGCCTGGCGGTCGGCAAATATTGCGGCATGAAGCACGTGCACTGACAGGATTCCGGGAACGATAAATAATGTGATTTGCGCAATTACCTGAATTCAGGAGATTCCTATGACCGATCCATTGAAGGCTGATAGTTCATGCGGCTTTGCCGCACGGCGTGTGGCAGGTGTTTTGGCCGCAGCATCATTTGTGATGTGCATTGGCGTGTCTGCACAAACGCTGTCATCGCCCATCAACCCAAGCGGTGGGGTAGCAAGTTTAAAAAGCAGTGGCAAGGGAGCTGTTGCAGTGGCGCAAGCGCCCGATTTTCCGATGGGCCAGGGCCCGGGTGTGCACGGTGCCAACAGCCCGTTTCCCAATCTGTCGGCCAGAGACGACGTGGTGCCCTGGTCGGTGCTGACTGCTGTCAAAACCAAGCGCGAAAAAAATCGCATTTTTCCGGTTTTCAGTCTTGACCAGATGGCACTCCGGCAGAAAACCGTGCGCGTTCAAGGCTTCATGATGCCGCTGGACCCGGGTGAAAAGCAAACGCATTTTCTGCTTTCATCAGTGCCTCTGACCTGTGGGTTTTGCGCGCCGGGCGGGCCTGAAAGCATGGTCGAGGTCAAGACTAAAACGGCAGTGCGTTACAGCATGGAGCCGGTTGTTGTCGAGGGACGTTTCATGGTGCTCGATGACGACCCGTACGGCCTTTACTACCGGGTGACGGACGCCGTGGGTGTGAAGTAAGAAGTGCCCTTCTTGGGGTAAGAAAAGATCGGTTTAAGCGCTGATTCATGGCTGCTTAACTGAGAAATTGGCTTGTAGCCCATGTTCTACGTGCATAAGAAGCTATTGAATTAATAGCAAAGTGCAGCCGCAACGATCTGCAAATCTCGCTGCTGATAGTTTTTCAAGCGTTGCCAGCGAAAGCTTTCAGCGTGCAGTGACCCGAAGTTGCCCCTCTACAATCGGGCGAACTTTTAAGGGTGTAACGATGCTTTCTCAAGACGATGACAACCAGGGCCTGGTACTGGGCCTGGTGTTCGGTTTGATTGCGCTGATGATTGCATTGGTGATCGGTATCGGCATCTATAAAAAGAACCGTTTTGTATTGACCGCCGCCAAGCCGGCGGCAACCGCTGCGGCCGGTGCGGCGCCGGCGACCTCTGCTGCTGCGGCGCCACTGGTCAATCCTGACTCCGCCAGCGTCATCGTTGACAACGGCGTCGTCAGGTTCTATTTCGCCAGCGGAAAATCCGCCCTGGCACCCGGTGCCGCCGAAGCGCTGGGGCAAGTAGTCAAAGAAGTCGCAGCCGGCAAGCGCGCGGTGGTCAGCGGTTTTCATGACGCGACCGGCAGCGCGGCAGGCAATGCCGAGCTGGCCCGGCAGCGGGCGCTGGAAGTCCGCAACGCACTAAAGTACCTCGGTGTGGCGGGCGACAAGATCGAGCTGACAAGGCCAGAGCAACTGCAAGTCACGGGCAGCAACGCTGAAGCCCGGCGCGTGGAAGTAGCGGTGCAGTAATTGGTTGATCTGTCAGCCAGAAAAAAGCCTGGTTTGCCGGGCTTTTTGCTTTGCATTGCAGGATGCGTGCGGTTTACTTTATTTGGTGCGGCCCTTGAGTGGGAGCCGAGGCGTGGCGGCCTTGCGCTCCGGCGGTGTAACGTGGTCACGCGAGTAAACTTCCGCTGTCATAAAAAAGTCATTACCGACAAAAATCAAGGATCTACATGCTGTTTGGCAAGTTGCTGCCGCGCGAAGCCAATTTTTTCGCCATGTTCAATCAGCATGCCGACCGGATTGTCGAAGCTGCCCACTCGTTTTCAAACATGGTTGCCCACTACAGCGACCTTGAGAAACGCGAAGCGTTCAACCGTGAAGTGGACAGTGCCGAGCATGCCGCCGACCGCATCACGCAGGAAGTCAATCGCGTGTTGCACAAGACGTTCATCACCCCGATTGACCGCGAGCAGATCCATCAGCTGATCAACACCATGGACGACGTGGCCGATTTGATTCAGGATTCGGCTGAAACCATGGCGCTGTATGACGTGCGCCATATGACCGAGGAAATTGTTCGTCTGACTGATTTGAGTGTGAAGTGTTGCGAGCGCCTCAGAAGCGCAGTCGCGATGATTGAACACATCAACGACGCGAAGACTGCCGAAGCGGCATTGAAAACCTGCGAAGAGATCGATCAGCTGGAGTCCGATGCGGACCGCGTCATGCGCTCGGCCATGAGCCGCCTGTTTCGCGAAGAGCCCGATGTGCGCGAAGTCATCAAGCTGAAGGCGGTTTACGAGTTGCTGGAAACCATCACTGACAAATGCGAAGACGTGGCAAACATCATCGAGGGCATCGTCCTCGAAAATTCGTGATCGCGGGTACCTGACTCATGCAGACTGTTCAGACAGCATTCTGGGTCATTGCCCTGCTGGTCATTCTGGCCATTGCCTTCGACTTCATGAATGGCTTTCATGATGCGGCCAACTCGATTGCCACGGTAGTCTCGACCGGCGTCCTGAAACCGGGGCAGGCAGTTATCTTCGCCGCGGCGTTCAATCTGATAGCGATTTTTGTCTTCAAGCTCAGTGTGGCCGCCACGGTAGGAAAAGGCATCGTGCAACCGGGTGTGGTTGATGTTCATGTCGTGTTCGGCGCGCTGATTGGTGCCATCAGCTGGAACTTTTTGACCTGGTACTACGGCATTCCCAGCAGTTCGTCTCACGCGCTGATTGGCGGGATTGTGGGCGCGGTGATAGCCAAGGCCGGCGTGCAATCGCTGGTGGCGGGCGGCGTCTTCAAGACCGTGGCTTTTATTTTCGTCTCGCCGATGCTGGGCTTCCTGCTGGGTTCATTGATGATGGTGCTGGTCGCCTGGGTCTGCAGACGCGCGACTCCGTCGAAAGTCGACCGCTGGTTTCGTCGTCTGCAACTGGTGTCTGCCGGTGCTTACAGCCTGGGCCACGGTGGCAACGACGCGCAAAAGACCATCGGCATTATCTGGATGCTGCTGATTGCGACCGGTTACACATCGGCAAGCGCGGCCTTGCCACCGACCTGGACGATCGTCAGCTGCTATCTGGCAATTGCGGCTGGCACTTTGTTCGGCGGCTGGCGCATCGTGAAAACCATGGGTCAGAAAATCACCAAGCTCAGGCCGGTTGGCGGGTTTTGCGCTGAAACGGGCGGTGCCATCACGCTGTTTTTGGCGACGGGCCTGGGCATTCCGGTGTCAACCACGCACACCATCACCGGCGCCATCGTCGGTGTGGGCTCGACCCAGCGCGCTTCGGCGGTGCGCTGGGGCATGGCGGGCAACATTGTCTGGGCCTGGATTTTCACGATCCCTGCCTCGGCGTTTGTTGCGGCGATTGCGTATTGGATCAGTCTGCAGATTTTCTGACCAGTCGAACAAGGCGAGCGGGGCTCATCTTCAACTAAGCAGGGGCCGCGGAACCGGCTTCGCCGGGCCGCAGGCGCGACGGCCCCCCCGGAGGGCAGGGCGCTACACGCAGTGAGCAACCGTGGGGGCAAACTACCTACTGACTCAATTTTTTCGCTTCCTCAACCTGGTATTCGAAATAGCGCTGAAAGCTGAAAACGATGCTGGACATCAGCGAGATGGTGCCGAACAGCAGGGCGAAGACAACGGCGCCGATGGTAAGCCAGTTGGTGTTGCCGGCCACCGCGTCAGGATGCTCGGAATTGTGCTGCGCGTTCCAGTTTTCCGACGAGGTCAAGCCGTAGTAAATCGCGGTCACCGCTGTGGCCGCCAGCGTGAAACCCAATATTGGTACCAGCAGCCAGGCCAACTGGTCGTCTTGCCCATAAGTCCGAACACGCGCTATGCCCCACCAGCCCAGTGCGGCAGCCATCGGATGCACCCAGGCCCACAGGTCGCCAAAACCGAACAGGTAAAGCCGATGCAAACCCAGCTGGCCGCCGATAAAGGCCAGCCAGGCAGCGAGGGTTTTATTTTTTGAAGCGGAGTGGGGCGTAGCACGGGTCATGCCGGATTATGCGGGGGGACACCCGAGCCATTTAGGCAGCGGGCTCATCCGGTGGCTGCGTGTCACCCAGTCCAAGCGTCTTTTGCATGATGACGATATCGCGCCAAGCGCCGAATTTCCAGCCGCACGACTCAATCGTGCCGACCTGCGTGAAGCCCAACGCGAGGTGAATGCCGACCGATCCCGTATTGGCTGAGTCACCGATGATGGCCATCACCTTGCGGATCCCGACCGCCTCGAAGCGTGCCATCAACTCGGCCAGCAAGGCGCGACCCAGGCCTTTGCCCTGCAGCTCAGGCGCCATGTAAATCGAGTCTTCCGCTGAATACCGGTAGGCCGGCCGAGGCTTGAACCAGTTGCCGTAGGCAAAGCCGGCAATTTTTCTGTCCTGCTCGACAACCAGATAAGGCAGGCCCTTGGACAGCACGTCAGCGCGGCGGGTAGTCATCTCAGCAACGCTGGGCGGCTCGGTTTCAAAACTGCCGGTGCCATGCAATACGTGGTAGGCGTAAATGGCTGTGATGGCGGGCACGTCGTCGTCAGAGCTGGGGCGTATGAGCGGCATGAAGGTGATCTTTGGGAGTTTGGCGAAGCGATGAAGAGAAACAAGGCATGTTGAAAAAGCGTGGCGCGCTATAATCGCAGGCTTTGCAGCATTTCGCTGGCCGGGTGGCCATGTCGTGTGTCTCAAGCGCTGCGAAAACATTTGGGGTGTATTTATTTTTATACTCCACCACCCGAAGGATAAATTATGGTCGTCATTCGACTTGCACGCGGCGGTTCCAAGCACCGTCCTTTTTTCAATATCGTGGTAGCTGACAAGCGCACTCGCCGCGATGGTCGTTTCATCGAGCGCATCGGTTTTTACAATCCGATCGCCAAAGGTGGTGAAGAAGGCCTGCGTATTGCGCAAGACCGCCTGAGCCATTGGGTCGGTGTGGGTGCCCAGGCGTCTCCTACCGTCGAACGCCTGATCAAGCAAGGCGCTACGGCCGCCGCCAAGGCCGCCTGATTTTTCAGCTGCTGATGGTGCCCGACCAGCATTCGTGCGCGAGTCTCCTGTGGGCTTGATACCGTCAAGTCTGCCGGCCGATGCGATTGAGGTCGGGCGATTTCTGGATGCGTGGGGTGTCAGGGGCTGGCTGAAAATCTTGCCTCACAGCACCGATCCAGAAGCGCTCCTGGCAGCGAAGTTGTGGTTCCTGCAAGCACCAGACGCAAAATTCCGGCCCGGCTTCAACGCTTTCGCCGGCACGGTATCGCTGAAGGTTGACGAGGCCAAAATCCATTCGGATTCAGTTGTCGCTAAATTCAGCGGCATTGATGACCGGTCAGTAGCTGAGGCTTTGCGTGGCGCCCGGATTTTTCTGCCGCGCAGCAGCTTTCCGGCTGCTTCCAAAGATGAGTTTTACTGGGTCGACCTCATCGGTCTGAACGTGGTGAATCGCGAAGGTGTGGCCTTGGGCTGCGTTCGCGACCTGATGGCAACCGGCCCTCAATCGGTTTTGTGTGTCGAATACAGCGCTATTCAGGAAGACGGCCGCACCGCGCTGGCCGAGCGCATGATTCCGTTTGTGTCGGTTTTCATCGACAACGTGGACATGGTCGGCAAATGCATCACGGTGGACTGGCAGCCCGACTATTGACGCGGTCTGTAGCCTTTGGCGAGGCAAAGCGTCCAGCGCGCGGCACAATAGAATCTAGGTTCGTGCCCAGCGTTTTTTTTCATCCGCTACTGCCATGCGTTTTGACGTCATCACCCTGTTTCCGGAGTTGTTTGCACCGTTTCTGGTGAGCGGTGTGACGCGCCGCGCTTACGAGTCGGGGCTGGTTGAAGTCAAGCTCTGGAACCCGCGCGATTTCGCCGATGGCAACTACCGCCGTGTTGACGACCGGCCCTTTGGCGGTGGCCCGGGCATGGTCATGCTGGCCGAGCCGCTGTTCCTCTGTCTCGAAAAAATCAAAGCAGATCGGCTTGAGGACACCGCCGTACCTGTGGTCCTGTTTTCCCCCGTCGGCCAAACCTTGAACCATCGCGCGGTAGAGAACTGGTCCGCCAGTAGCGGTGCGGTATTGGTTTGCGGACGCTACGAAGGCATTGACCAACGCTTCATTACCACTTACGTAGATCACCAGATAAGCTTGGGCGATTTCGTGCTTTCGGGTGGAGAAATTGCGGCGATGGCGTTACTCGATGCTGTCGCACGTCTGCAACCCGGCGTGTTGAACGACCAGGGTAGCCATCAGTTCGACAGCTTCAATCCGGCGCTGGACGGCTTGCTGGACTGTCCGCATTACACGCGGCCCGAAGCATGGCAAGGCCAAGCGGTTCCTGAAACCCTGTTGTCCGGAAACCACGCGCACATTGAGCGCTGGCGGCGCGACCAACGTCTGGCGCTGACTCAGCGTCTGCGGCCGGAATTGGTGCAGGCCGCGCGTACAGCTGGCGGTTTAAGCGCTGGAGATGAGTCCTACCTGTCCGACTTACAGGTCAATTCCGATCAGGATGCCTAGGCGGGCTATAATCGAAGGCTTTTCGGTCCTCTGGCGGCCACTGCGACCATTTGATTTCGTCAACATTTAGTTAATGAAATTCTGATGAAACCCTGGATTCGCGGTCTTTAGCGTAGCGCGTGAATGAACGAAAAAGCGAACCAAGAAGTAATTGAGAACATCATGAATCTGATCCAGACCCTTGAGCAGGAAGAAATCGCCCGGCTCAACAAAACCATCCCCGCGTACGCACCCGGCGACACCGTCGTTGTCAGCGTGAACGTCGTTGAGGGCACCCGCAAGCGTATGCAGGCTTTTGAAGGCGTGGTGATTGCCAAGCGCAATCGTGGCCTTAACTCCAGCTTCATCGTTCGCAAAATTTCCAATGGCGAGGGCGTCGAGCGGACCTTCCAGGTTTACAGCCCGCTGATTGCCAAGATCGAAATCAAGCGACGGGGTGACGTTCGCCGCGCCAAGCTCTACTACCTGCGCAGCCGCAGCGGCAAGTCGGCACGTATCAAGGAAAAGCTGGGCGTCAAAGCCGCGTAAGCTCGTCCTTTGGCACTGCGCTGCCCTCCATACAAGCCGCTTTTAACCGAGCGGCTTTTTTTATGTCTTCGCCTTTGTTGTAAGTCTTGATGCCCGTTATGAATCCCGCCAATCGCTTTCCAGCATTTGACCCGCATAGCATTCCGGTGCTGGGGATTGACGATCACCTCGAAGGCGTTGCGGACCGCGATCTGACGGCGTCTGCCCTGCGCGCGCGTTTTTTGGCCCAGCCGGAGTGGACCCCCGAACACAGCGTAGAGAAAAAGTTTGATGATCGTGCGCCAGCCGCCGCTGCAGTGCTCGTGCCTTTGGTGATGCGGGACGAGCTGACGCTCCTCCTGACCCTGCGTGCGGCCAACCTTTCGACGCACTCGGGTCAAGTGGCGTTTCCCGGTGGACGTACCGATGCGGGCGACCGCGATGCGACACACACCGCCTTGCGCGAAGCTCACGAAGAAATCGGCTTGCCAAGTGACCATGTTGAGGTATTGGGCCAGTTGCCGGTCTACGTAACAGGCACGGCGTTCATCATCACACCGGTGGTCGCGCTGGTAACGCCTGGATTTGAGCTGCGGCCCAACCCTGGCGAAGTGGCCGATGTGTTTGAAGTGCCGCTTGCTTACCTGATGAATCCGGCCAATCACCGTCGGCATGAGTTCGAATTTGACGGTGTGACCCGACAGTGGCTGTCGATGCCATACTTACAGCGCGGCCTGGGCACCGACGCTGGCCCCTCAGTGGAACGCTACATCTGGGGAGCCACGGCCGGTATGCTGCGCAACCTGTACCGTTTCCTGATCGCCTAGCCGCCTGGTCTTATTTCAAGCCGGGGCCGCGGTACCGGCTTTGCCGGACCGCAGGCGCAGCGGCCCCCTCGGGGGCAGGGCGCTACACGAAGTGAGCAACCGTGGGGGCGATAATCAGACATGAGCTTTTTTGCCGTCTTGTTTGCACTGATCATCGAGCAGGTCAGGCCGCTGGCGCGCGGTAACTGGATACACGCCCGCTTTCGTGCCTGGGCGCGCTGGTCACGGCGCAGTCTCGACGCCGGTCAGACCCTGCACGGCTGGCTCGCATGGTTTGCAGCGGTGATGGTGCCGTCGCTGGCCACCTTCGCCATTCACTGGTTACTGTGGAGCGTGAACCCGCTGCTGGCTTTCTTGTGGAGCGTGATGATTTTGTACGTCACCCTTGGCTTCAGGCAGTTCAGTCATCACTTCACCGATATACGCGATGCATTGGATGACGGTGACGAAATCACGGCACGCGAACTGCTGGCGCTGTGGCGTCAGGTCGATGCCAGCGAACTGCCGCGCAGCGAAATCGTGCGCCACGTGATCGAGTATTCGGTGCTGGCTGCGCACCGCCATGTGTTCGGTGTGCTGGGCTGGTTTTCCGTGCTGGCGGCGTTCGGCCTGGGTCCGGCGGGTGCGGTTTTCTACCGGCTGGCCGAATTCGTGTCGCGCTATTGGGTTTACAAAAGCCAAACACCGGGTGAGGGCGCCAGTCCGGCCTTGCAGAGAGCTGCAGCTCGCGCCTGGGGCGTGATTGACTACGTACCGGCCCGGGTCACCTCACTGGGGTTTGCAGTTGTCGGCAGCTTTGAAGAGGCGATTGATGCCTGGCGTCAGTACACCCACCGCTTCGCTGCCAATGCCTCTGCCATCTCGGGCAACCGCAACGACGGCGTTATTCTTGCAGCCACGTCGGGTGCAGTGAATGTGCAGTTGGGCGGTGCCGCGCTCAAGGCGCGGCGTCCGGCCGGCACCGTTGGCGACGTGCCCAGCCGGGCCGCAGGGCTCGATACCGCTGCAGCTGGCGAGCCTGAAGCGGTCACCGATCCGGAAGCCCTCGAGGCCACGCCGGGCCGCCAAGCGGAAGTGGCGCACCTGCGTAGCATTGTCGGGCTGGTCTGGCGTTCGGTGGTGCTGTGGATGGTCTTGCTGGCACTGCTGACACTGGCGCGCCTGCTCGGCTAATTCCATTTTTAAACCATCCGTGCACTTTGTAGTCGTCGCTGGCCGTACGTTTGTTCTGTCGCCTTCTACACTTTCGCGTTCACGAATGATTTAGAAACAGAATAGGGGCTCGCCGCTGCGCCTTCCGCTTGTTTCTAGTACCGCGTTTGCGATAGTTCGGCAAACAGCTCGCTATATAAACGGTAGCGGCTTGCGCTTATTCCGCCTGGGCTAGAGGCCGATTTGACTGCTGTTATCACACCGCAGCCCGGTTCATGCAGGTGCGTGCAGTTGTAGAACTTGCAGCCCTGCGCGTGCGCCTTCACGTCGGGCATGTAGCCGGCAAGCTGCATCGGCTCAATATGGTTCAGCCCGAATTCCTGAAAACCGGGCGAGTCGATCAAGGCTGTGGATCTGTCGTCACCGACCCAGTAAAGCGTCGTGCTGGTGGTCGTGTGTTTTCCCGAGTTCAGAGCCTGCGATATTTCGGCGGTCAATACTTTGGCCAGCGGCACCAGCAGATTGGTCAGGCTGCTCTTGCCAGCGCCTGAAGGGCCAAGGACCAGTGTTTTTTTTCCTTGCAGAACCGCCATCAGCGCGGCGGTTTGCAGTTCATTGGCGCCGGTATCCGTTTTTGGTTTGATCGCCAGCGGCAGCATCTGGTAACCCATGGCGCGATACGGCGCCAGCTTGGTCCAGGCACGTCCGAAGGGCTCGGCTAGGTCGCTTTTGTTCAGTGCAATGATGGGCATGATGCATTCGGCTTCTGCGGCAATCAAGGCGCGGGTGAGCTGGTTTTCCGAGAATTCCGGCTCGGCCGCCATGAGGATCAATACCTGATCGAGGTTGGCTGCGAACGACTTGGTTCGCATCTCGTCCTGGCGGTAAAACAGATTGCTGCGCGGCTCGACTTTTTCAATCGTTCCCTCGTCCTGCGAAGGCAGCCAGCGCACACGGTCACCGACCACCGACTGACTTTTTTTGCCGCGCGGATGGCAGATTACGCGGGCACCACACTCGGTTTCAACCAGCACATGTCGACCAAATCCTGCAACGACCAGGCCAGCTTGGGTTCCGGCAATCTGCGGCCCGGCCGGGCGCGACGGTTTGCTCAATCGAGCAAAGCGTCAAGCTTCGACGCGCAGAAAAAATCGCTGATTGAAATGCCCTTTACATCATGCGTGCTGAAACGCACGCTGCAGTGGCTGTAACTCACCACCAGGTCTGGGTGGTGATCTTCGGCATTGGCAATGAAGGCCACTGCATTGACGAAGCCGATGGTCTCGTGGTAATTCTGGAAGTTGAAGGTTTTCTCGAGCGCGTCGTCAATCACTCGCCAGCCCGGCACCTGTTCGCCGTTGAGCTTGCTCAATTGCGTGACGATTTCCGTAGCGCTGAGTGCGCGCCGGTTGGCGTGGATGGCGTTTTTCATGAGGGCGCATTATTCATCAGGGTGTTCATGCGCTCAAGGCGCTCTGATGCCGGCGGATGGGAGTAATAAAACTTCACGAACATGGCGTCTGGGGTCAGCGTGCTGGCGTTGTCTTTGTAGAGCTTGAGCAAAGCGCTTTGCAGGTCTTTGCCATCGGTCTTCGACAGCGCGTAGGCGTCAGCCTCGAACTCATGCTTGCGTGAAAAGCGGGCAGACAAGGGCGTGATGAAAAAGCTGAACAGCGGCACCACCGCTAAAAACAGCAGCAGGGCCAGCGCATCGTTGCCGCCTGTCAGGCTCGGCCTGACGCCAAGCCCGGTGTAGAACCAGACTTGGGACGAGAGCCAGCCGAGCAGTGCAAAGCCAGCCAGGCTCATTGCAAACATTAAAACAATGCGCTTGATGATGTGCTTGTGTTTGAAATGCCCCAGCTCGTGCGCCAGCACAGCGTCTACCTCATTGGGATTCAGTTGATTGAGCAGCGTGTCATAAAACACCACGCGTTTGGCAGCGCCGAAGCCGGTGAAGTAGGCATTGGCATGGGCTGAACGCTTGCTGCCATCCATCACGAACAGGCCTTTGGCAGCAAAGCCGCAGCGCTGCATCAGAGCGGTGACGCGGGCCTTCAGGGTCTCGTCTTCCAGCGGCTTGAATTTGTTGAACAGAGGCGCGATGACGGTTGGGTACAGCACCAGTGCCAGCAGGTTAAATCCCATCCAGGCCGACCATGCCCAAAGCCACCACAGGTTACCGGCGCTGCCCATCAACCAGAGGATCAGCGCCACGATGGGCAGGCCCACAGCGGCGCCGACCAGCGTTGCCTTGACCAGATCCGCCAGCCACAGCCGCAGCGTGATTTTGTTGAAGCCGAAACGCTCTTCAATCCTGAAGGTGCTGTAAAGCGTGAACGGCAGATCAAGCAGCCCGCCAATGGCCGCAAAGGCGGCCAGCAGGGCCAGCTGCGGCACCAGCGTGCCATAGGCATCCAGACCCCATGCACCAATCGCCTGGTTCAGCGAATCAAGCCCGCCGAGCAAGGTCCAGCCCAGCAGCACCGCGCTTCCAAAAGCCATTCCCAGCAAACCAAATCGGGTTTTGGCTACCGTGTAGTCGGCGGCTTTTTGATGTGACTGGAGTGTGATGGTTTTGGCAAAAGCGGCTGGCACCTGATCGCGGTGTTGCATCACATGGCGGATTTGGCGCGACGCCAGATAAAACTTCACCAGCAGGCCCAGCACCAGCGTCGCCGCGAAAACCGCTGTCAGCGTAAAAGAATAATCGTTCATGCTTGCAAGTTTAGGCCATCAGCGAGAATCGCAACATGCCCGATGCTGAACCCCTTCTCAAAAAATCCGACCAGAACCTTGTCTGGCTTGACTGCGAAATGACCGGGCTTGACCCCGACAAAGAGCGTCTGATTGAAATTGCCGTGATCGTGACCGGTCCGCAGCTCACGCCGCGCATCGAAGGCCCGGTGCTGGCGATTCACCAGAGCAACGAGCTACTCGATCAGATGGACGCCTGGAACAAGGGCACGCATGGCCGCAGTGGTCTGATCGACAAGGTCAAGGCCAGCAGCGTGACCGAGCAGGACGCTGAAACCCTGGTGCTGGCTTTTCTGGCGAAGTATTTGCCCAAAGGCACGTCGCCGCTGTGCGGCAACACCATCAGCCAGGACCGGCGCTTTCTGGTCAAGTACATGCCCCGGCTAGAGGCTTTTTTGCATTACCGCAATGTCGATGTCAGCACCTTCAAGGAGCTGGCCAAACGCTGGCGTCCGGAGGTCTACGCCGCATTCAAAAAGCGCCAGAGCCATACCGCGCTGGCCGATGTGCATGAATCCATCGACGAGCTGGAGCACTACCGCTTGCACTTTCTCAAGTAGAGCAACCTGTGTGAGCGAAGTTAATAGCGTTTTAGGTCTGTAGCCCAATAAATACGTGCGCACGAAGCTACAAAATTAATAGCATTATTAAAACTATGCGGTTGCCCTTGTGTGCGTTGGTTGACCCGCATGCAATGTCAGTCTTTACTTTGCAAGCTGCGTCAGGCTGGTAGAAACCCGCAAAGCATGGCATAATCGAAGACTTGCTGCAGCACCGGGGTGCTGCGACATTTGTACATCTACCTCACACTTTTGAACTCTACGGGTTTCACCTTTTAGAGTCACCGCTTCAGGGCCATTCGGCCTGAACCGAATATTCGTTTGATGGTTGATGTTTTATTAACCATGAACGAAGCCTTCTGCATCGCAGGGGCGTAGTTTCCTGTGCCGAATTGCCAAACTTTTTGACGTGGCGTGGCGCGCAGGTGATTAGTGAGAAAAAACATGACTGACTCTTTTGAGGCTCGCGGCGACTCTATGGTCGAAGCAAATACTTACACTGACAATGCCAGTGAAAACCTGGGCGTGCCTGATTTTTCAGAGGCGATTGTTGGCAACGACTCATCGCTGGACGCGGTAGCCGCCGAGCCGAACGGCTTCGTGAAACTGGGCCTGGCCAAGGAGCTGCTGCAGGCGGTTGCCGACATGGGTTTTACCCAGCCGACAGCCGTGCAGATGGCAACCATTCCCAAAGCCATGCAGGCGCTGGATAGCGAAGCCAAGGCCGACCCGAAGGCATCCAAATTTACCGACCTGCTGGTTTCAAGCCAGACCGGTAGCGGCAAAACCGCTGCCTTCCTGCTGCCCGTGCTGCACACCTTGCTGAAGCAGCAGGAAGATTCCGAGCGCCATGAACGCGCCGAATTCGAACGCCTGAGCGCCGAAGCTGTCGCCCGCGGTGAAGCCCCTCTGAAAAAGCCGAAGCGCAAAGACCCGACCAACATGCGCAACTTCAAGGCCGCCACGCCTGGCGCCTTGATTTTGTGCCCAACCCGCGAACTGGCCCAGCAGGTCTGCGCCGATGCCATCGATCTGGTGCGCCATTGCCGCGGCCTGCGCATTGCCAACGTCGTAGGCGGTATTCCTTACCAGCTGCAAATCGCCAAGCTGCAAAACGCCGACCTCGTCGTGGCCACGCCTGGCCGTCTGCTTGACCTGCAGCGCAGCATGCAGATCAAGCTCGATCAGGTGCAGTTCCTCGTCGTCGACGAAGCCGACCGCATGCTCGACCTCGGCTTTGCCGATGACCTGACCGAAGTTAACCAGCTCACCATCGAGCGCAAGCAAACCATGATGTTCAGCGCCACGTTCGCGCCGCGCATCATGCAGCTGGCCACGCGCGTGATGCGCCAGCCGCAGCGCGTCGAGATCGATTCGCCGCATGAAAAACATGCGTCCATCACGCAATCTCTGCTGTGGGCCGACAACCAGACGCACAAGCGCAAGTTGCTCGACCACCTGCTCCGCGACACCACGATCAATCAATCCATTGTGTTTGCCTGCACGCAGGTCGAGTGTGATGGCCTGGCCAACGATCTGGTTCAAGATGGCTTTAGCGCCGTGGCACTGCATGGGGCCTTGGGCCAGGGCTTGCGCAACCGTCGCCTGATGGCGTTCCGCGATGGCCGCGTGCAGATTCTGGTCGCTACTGACGTGGCGGCCCGTGGCCTTGATGTGCCAACCATCACCCACGTCATCAACTACGGCCTGCCGATGAAAGCCGAAGACTATGTGCACCGCATTGGCCGTACCGGCCGTGCCGGCCGCGAAGGCCAGGCGATCACGATTGCCGAGTTCCGCGACCGCCGCAAGATTCAGGATATCGAGCACTACTCGCAGCAAAACATCAAAGCCAGTGTGATTGCCGGTCTGGAGCCACAACAGCGCTTCGCACCCACATCAGATCGCCCGCGTGGCAATTTTGGTGGTGGGCGCGATGACCGTGGTGGTGGCCGCAGCTTCGGTGGTGGCAGTGGCGGTGGCTATGCGGGCCGCAAACCGTCGGGCGGCGGCTTTGGTGCGGGTTCGGGTGGCGGCTTTGGCGCTAGCTTCAACGGTAATCGTGATGACCGTGGCGGCTCGTTCCAGGGACGTCCGGCACCGCAGGGCAACAACTACGCTGACCGCAGTGGTTTTAACGACCAGGGCCCGCGTCGACAGGACGACCGTAGTTTCGGCAGCAATGGCGGTAATGCTTTTGCACCGCGTGAAGATCGCAATTTCGGCGGTCGCAGTGAAGGCTTCGCCCCACGTCCTGATTTCGCCAACCGCAAACCGGCTTTCGCAAAGCCCGCTGGCAAAGTGTTTGTGCCACGCGATGCGGCGAAGAAATCTGCCAAATTTTCCAAGTCTGCACGTGACTGATCACGCGTAGTCCGCTCTTCCGCTATCAAGCCAGAAGGCCGCTACAAACCGAGAGGTTTGTAGCGGCTTTTTGGCATGGCCCTAAGACGGTGATGCTTGTGTGGTTTCCGCCAAATCTCAACCACCCAATCCCGCGCGTAAGTCGGACCAAGTTCCACCCACACGACGCGAGGAAACGGGCGGCAAACTCTTGACTGCCTCGCACTTCCGCAGCGTCACCGGGCCGGAAACGTGAGCCCGGCAGGTGATCTCTTGTCCACTGACGGCCGGCTTTCGGGCGCCGCCCTACAACATCGATCCGATATCCGACGCGCCTGTCGGATAGGCGAACAGGGTGGTCTTGAGATCCTCGGTCGTCAGACCATGCCGGATAGCCAACGCAAAGATGCTGATCACCTCGTCCACGTGTGGCCCCACCAAATGGGCACCCACGATGTGATCGGTTTCATCGTCGATCAGAACCTTGTAGCCGTAGACCGCTTCCGCCTGCTGGCGGGCAGTAAACCAAGTGGGGGTTTTTTCCGTCTGTATCCGGACCTTCATCCCCTTCTCTTTCACCTTGGCTTCGCTCAGACCCACCGTTGCAATGGGAGGAATGGTGAAGGCAACGCTGGGGACACCCCTGTAGTCCGGCTTCTGGTGGTTTCCCTTGAGTAAATTGGCCGCAACGACTTTCGCATCGTGACTGGAGACAGGCGTCAGTGGAGGACCCATTCGGGCAGCGTCGCCCGCTGCGTACACAGATGAATTCGACACGCTCTGCAGGAACTCATTCAGCTTCAGCTGCCCCTTATCGGTTTCAACACCGGCAGCGCCAAGATCAAGATCATCAAAGGCGGGCGCGCGCCCCGCCGCATGGACCACCAGGTCTGCTTCGACCATCGACTGCTTGCCGTCCATCGTGGAAAAGACTTGGTACCCTCCCGGCTCTTGCTCAATGCGTTCCACGGTGGTTTTAGTCTGCACATCGATGCCAAGCGCGTCGAATGAGGCCATCAACCAGCCCACCAGGTCGGGGTCGAATTCTTTCAGCATCCGGTCGGCATGCTGGAGGATCGTCACCTTCGCGCCGGCGCGTGCCGCAATGTGCGAAAACTCGGCGGCGATAAAACCGCCGCCCACCAGGGCGATGCGCTTGGGCAGCGTTTCCATCGCAAGGAAACTCTCGTTGTCCATCAGGTGCTGTTCACCAGGGATGTTCAGCTTGATCGGCTCGGCGCCCGACGCCAGCAGGATGTGCTTTCCTTCGAGAACGTCATCGGATACTTGCAGCGTGTTTTTGCCCACGAATCGCGCTTTCCCGTGGTAGGCGTCGATTCCCTTTTCCCGGTATCGCTGCTCCATCTTCTCAGGCACCGGGTCTGTGAATGTGCGCTTGAACGCCATCAGTTCCTGCCAGTCGATTGCGCCATGCTCTCCATCAACAACCTCAGGCCACCTTTGGCTGCCGCCTAGTTCGCATGGCCGGCCCACGGGATGACCTGGTGAACAGAGCGGGCAAAAATGATCTTTCCCAAGGCCTTCGAGCGCTCACGATTGAAGCCTTTCCGCCGAAAGCACCGGACCGCTTGCTGGGCGCAGATGAACTGACCCGTGAGATTGACGTCGATGACCTTTCTCCAATCGTCCAGGGTCATTTCCGTGAAAGCGGCGTCTTGTTGCAGTCCTGCGTTGGCGATGACGATGTCAACCCCGCCCAATTGCAACTGCGCTGCTTCAAACAGGCGTGCGCAGCCTTCCGCTTTGGATAAGTCCCTTCAACGGCCATGGCGACGCCACCGTGCTCACGAATGTCGTTGACGATGCGCTCCGCCCATTTCTGGTGGGAGAGGTAATTGACGATGACCGAGGCGCCTGCCTCTGCAAACGCTCTGGCTATCGTCTCACCAATCCCGGAACTGGCCCCTGTGACCAGCGCACGCTGCTTGGCCAAATTTTGAGACATGGGCTTTCTTTTATTTACGGCGGTTGAACCGAGGCGTGCCGCTGCAGCCGGTCAGCAACCGGGCATTCTCATTCCACTCATCCTTCCTCCCATCATGAAGAACATGCCGAGCACTGCAACCAGAGCCAGCGCGCCAATGACGGCGAGCAGAACAACGATGGGATGGGTATTTCTGTTCATGGAACTCCTCTTTCTTGAGACGCAAAATCGTGAGCCTACAAGCACAAAGTATTCAAGGAGGCTGGAAGAAATGCGGACGTGGCTGGGACATGTGAAGCCAGTGTCGCCCCGTACTGCAGTACAACCGCAAGCGGAAGTCTGTCAACTAGCCGTGATTTTTGTTACCAGAAGCGCTTGGCTGCCGCCGAGACCATTACGGAGAAATGTGACGGCGTTGCGACCACTGAGTTTCCATCGTCTGGAGCCCCTGTTTTTCGAAGGCAGTCAGCTCATCTTCCAGCTTTTCCGCTAGCCCGGATGCAGCCACATCGCCTTCCGCTGCCGCCCGCATTAGCCAGAACACAGCCCGCGCTCGGTCGCGGGGAACAGTCTGGCTTCCTTACGCGTACATGTCTGTCAGGTTGCGCTGAGCCGGTCCATAGTATTGTTCGGCCGCGCTTTGATACCAATGAGCGGCCGCGACATCGTTCCGAGGCGCGGCGCGCTGCTTTCTATAAAAAGACCCGGTGGCTTTGCCATAAATGCAGCCCA
This sequence comes from Polaromonas sp., assembly GCA_031423655.1. Taxonomy (GTDB): domain Bacteria; phylum Pseudomonadota; class Gammaproteobacteria; order Burkholderiales; family Burkholderiaceae_C; genus Polaromonas. The sequence goes on along the minus strand of JANPFZ010000227.1, from coordinate 5,639 downwards.
GATTGAACTGGGCATCCGCATCCCCTTGGCGGGCCAACTTCAAAAACCAGTGGAGAGATAAAGTAGGATTCTGTGCCGTAACTTCGCCGTACTTGTAGGCCATGCCGACAACGTTCTGCGCAATCGGGTCGCCTGCTCACGCCCGCTTTTTCCAAGCGGAAAAGCTAGCCGCGTTCAAAGGGTCAAGCGCGGCCTCCAGCTTTCCGAGTCATACGCAAACGCTGGCTGCAGCATGCAGGTTGCCAGCAGCACGACGGCCCCCGCCGTACGACCCATGCGCTCCATGAAGCCGAGCTTTTGCATCAGCATTCAGCGTCCGTGTGCATTTACCCAGCGCAGCACGACAGCTGCCTGACGTCCTTGAAGAAAGTCTGGGCACACAACTTCAGGCCTTCCACCATCGTCAAATAGGGAAACATCTGATCGCCTAGTTCTTGCACGGTCATCCGGTTGCGAATGGCAAGTACCGCCGTTTGAATCATCTCCCCCGCTTCAGCCGACAGAATCTGGGCGCCGATGAGGCGTCCGGTCGCCTTGTCAGTTACCAGCTTGACGAAGCCGGCGGTGTCAAAATTCGCCAGCGCACGCGGTACGTTTTCCAGCGCCAAGGTCCGGCTGTCAACCTCGAAGCCTTCGGCCCTTGCCTGGTCTTCGCTCAGGCCAACGGTTGCCACCTGCGGATCGGTGAAGACGACTGCCGGCATGGCCGTCAGGTCCAGCACCGCATCGCCACCCATCATGTTGCGTGCCGCGCGTGTTCCGGCGGCGGCCGCAACGTAACCATATTGCGGCTGGTTGGTGCAATCCCCCGCGGCGTAGATGTGGGCGACCGAGGTGCGCATGTGCTGGTCGATGACAACAGCGCCTGAGGCATCCACCGCAACGCCCGCCAGCTCCAACCCCAGGTTCGCCGTATTGGCTTGCCGGCCCGTCGCCACCAGCAGGCGATCGCCCTTGAGCTTCTCGGCGCCGGTGTCAATGTGGAAAGCGGTCCCGTCGTGGCTCACTGTTTGAATCTGCGTGTGAGTCAGAATCCGCATGCCTTCTGCTTCCAGAGCCGACTGAAGTCCGGCGCTGATTGCCGGATCTTCCTTTGACAACAGCGTCGAGCGTGCAATGAGCGTGACTTTGGATCCCAGGCGCAAAAACGCCTGCGCAAGTTCGAGCGCGACCACCGAGGCGCCATAAACGATCAGGTGCTCAGGCGTTTGGTCGGCGAGCAGCGCCGTGGTCGATGTCCAGTAGGGGGTCGCGGATAGACCCGTGGTGCTGGGAACTATGGGAGAGCGCCCGGTCGCGACTAGCACGCGGTCGGCGAGGAGGCGCTGTGGAGCGGAGCCGGACTGCGTGACCTCGATCGTGTGCGCATCGATGAAGCGAGCCCGGCCATGCATCAGCGTGATGCTGGCGTTCGATTCCAGAATGGCTTCGTACTTGGCGTAGCGCAATTCCTCGACCCGGCTCTGCTGCTGCGTGAGCAAGGCCGCGCGGTCGATCCGGGGCGTGTGTTTCTCGATTGCAGTAAATGGATGGTGCGCCTGTTGATGCGCCATCTGCGCCGCGCGAATCAGGATCTTCGAGGGCACGCAACCGACATTGACACAGGTTCCGCCCACCACGGCGGATTCGACGATGGAGACGGTCGCGCCTTCCTCTGCGGATCGCAATGCTGCGGCAAAAGACGCCGAGCCACTGCCGATGATGACGACCTTTAATGGAGTGCCCGCACCTACAACAGACGTCAGCGGTGTGGAAGGAGATGCGGGCTCCTTGACAGCTGCGCTCTCCAGTCTGGCGTCGAACCCCTTGGCCCGGATTGCCTGGATAAGCACTTCCGCTTGAACCCCTGCATCGAGCGCAACGGTAGCACGACGCGCTTGATAAGACACCGTTGCACTGCGAACACCGCTCACCTGGCCCAGTGCCAGCTTCAGCGTCAGTGCGCAGTGGTCGCAGGTCATCCCTGTGATCTGGAAATCGAGAGTCTCCATGCTTATTTCGCCGTCTTGAGCTTGGAGGGATATCCGGCATTGGTAACCGCCAGGACCAGCTTTTCAGACGAGGTTTTGGTGTCTTCAAAAGTGACCACGGCTTCGCGTTTCTCGAAGCTGGCCTTCACTTGCTGAACGCCATCGACCTTGGTCAAGGCTTTTTTGACCGTGATCGGGCACGATGAGCAAGTCATGCCGGGCACATCCAGCGTCGCCGTCTGTACGGCGGCCATCGCTATGGACGACAAGCCGGCGGCGAGCACAAGTGCGAAGGTACGAATCGTTTTGAACATAAATTTCCTTATTAGTTGAGAACAAGATGGCAGCAACCGAAGCGCTGCATGGAGAGCAACAAACCCAGAATGCCCAGGTAAAAGAACGAAGCTGCGGTCAGGGCACCAGCCGCGCAACGCAACAGGTTGTTTTTCATCACTGTCGGTTTCAGTCCAACAGCGTCACAAGGTACGGATAGGCGAGGGCGATGCCGACCAGCCCCGAGACAACCCAGAAAAGAGCCCGGTTCCTCGCGTTCGTCTGCGGAAGTGCACATGCCGAGCCGGGCGCGCAGTCGGCAGCAGCCGGTGCCCGATAGATTTTTCGGTAGGCCAGCGCCATGCAGAGCAGTGCGATGCCGATGAATAGCGGCCTGAATGGTTCAAGCTTGGTGAGGGTCGAAATCCAGGCGCCACCAACGCCCACGCTGACCAACAACAGGGGTCCGAGGCAGCAGGCGGAGGCTGCCAGAGCGGCCAGCCCGCCTCCTATGAGTGTTGATTTAGCAAGTTTGTCTTGTTCCATAGGGTCCTTAGAATGGCTTGATAAAGTTACTATAAACCCCGTACTACAGTACAGAGTCAAGCGGTTTTGCCAACCTATTTGTAAAAGTTTATGACTCAAAAACTAACCATCGGAAAAGTCGCCGCCGCAGCGACAGTGAATGTGGAAACCATTCGGTTTTATCAACGGCGGGGCCTGCTGACAGAGCCGCCGAAATCCCCAGGGGGCTTTCGTTACTACGACCAGGCGACCATCGCCCGCGTCCGGTTTGTGAAGCGTGCTCAGGCGCTGGGTTTTTCACTGGAGGAAGTCGTGGGCCTGCTGGCCCTAGAGCAGTCCAACGCTTGTGGGCCGACACATGATGCAGCCGTTCGCAAGCTGCAACTTGTGGAAGAGCGGATTACCGATCTAAAGCGCATCCGATCAACACTAAAAAATCTGGTGCAACAATGTGAGGCCGGTCCCGGCGCTGTTTGTTGCCCCATCATTGAATCCTTGGCGCACAGCGCGAGCAACAAATAACGCGTGCCCTGCGTTGCCGACTTTAGGGTGGGCCATTAACCTGACGACTGCGTGCCCTTGACACCGTATCTGGCTACGGACTTATGCTGTCCCGTGACTGGTGCAGCCGCGGAGTAAACCTATGGCTACCAAGAGTGAATCCCGAGCCCAGCCCGTCGAGGACGATGATGACTCAGCGTCCACATTGGATGGTGTGGTGCTGATCTCGTCTTTGTTTTCCTGTTGTCTTTTGCCACTGGTTCTAGCAGGCCTTCCCCTGGCGAGCGCATGGTTAAGCAGCTTTCCGGCTTTCGTTTTATACAGGCCTTGGCTCGCGATGGTGGCACTCATCAGCACGGTGTTAGGCTGGCAGCGGATTTATCGTCCCGAATCGGGCAGCTGTGCAAAAGATGCGCGTACCCCACCGCCGGGTATGGGCGCTAAAGTCATTTTTTGGTTTATCAGGTATTCAACCGGGTCCGTACTGGGATTGCCGTACTTTGAAAAATACCTCTACTGAAAGTCAAACACAGCCCATCGGCAGCCCCACCGAGGCCAGTCAATGCAGGCCACGCACGGGCAGATGCTCAAGCAGTTCGTCGCATGCATATTTCACCTGTTCGTCATTTCCCTGGCGACTGGCAATTGCTTCCAAGGCCTGGAAAAAAACTCTGCCAATTCCCGGTTCTGCGCCCGGCACGCAAGTTTAAAAACATTGGCTGCCTGATCCGCGAAGGCTTTGGCTGGATTGGCGACAATCCGCAATCCCATCTCCACATTGCCGCGCGTATCAGCCCTCCAAAGACTCATGGGCGCGGTAGTCCGTTCTTCACCCAGTAATCCACCCGCCACCACTTCGCCGCTCGAACCTTCCGCTACAGCACACGCGCAACTTGCTGCACGTTAAAAAGTTCTGCGCGTGCCAAATCGGCAGGGTTCGTTAATACTGTTAGAGAACAGACAGCGGAAACCAGTCGAACGGCGGCGACAAGATCCAGGTTTGCGCTACCGCCTTGGCTCGCGCAGCGCACTCAAAAGCAAAGGCGGCTGAGGCCCCGCGTGGCGCGGTAAAACCCCAGAAACGACAAAGCCAACCGAGATCAGTTGGCTTTGAACACTGGTGGAGATGACGATCGAACTCCCGACCTTCGCATCGACGCCCTAGTTACCAATCACCAGCTTGATGTGCAGGCGTGGGCGTCAGGACGCGAAATCGGTCAGCAAGCGGCCCGCGAGCGGCGGGTGCGGGCGCAGGCCCTGGCCATCTGCAACCTGCTGCCCGTTGACCCAGACACCCTGCACGCCGACCGCGTCGGTGGTCAGCCGCGCTGCACCACCGGGCAGATCAAACACCCGGCGCTTCGGGCCTCGACCCACGGTTGCGGGGTCGAACAGCAGCAGATCAGCGGCCAGGCCTTCGCGAATCAGACCGCGATCACGGATGCCTAACACGCTGGCAGGCTGCGCAGTCAGGCGGTGCACCGCGTCGGCGAGGCTCATGGCGCGAAGATCGCGTGCCCAGTGGCCCAGCAGGTGCAGGCCAAAGCCCGCATCGTTGAAGAATGTCAGGTGCGCACCGGCGTCGCTGAGCGACACGATGCTGTGCGGGTGGTTCAGCATGCGGCCCACCGCCTCGTCGTCGCTGTTGAGCAGTTGTGCGGTAAACACCGTCTGCAAATCCTCGGCCAGGGCCAGGTCGAGCATCAGGTCCAGCGGGTCGCGTCCCTGCGCCCCGGCCAGTTCAGCCAGGCTGCGCTGTTCCATCGCGGCATGCTCAGGCAGGGCGGTTTCCACCACATGGACTTTGTCCCACTCGCCGTTGAACAGCCGGAAGGAGGTGGGCGCTGCGATTTCGTCGCGCACCGACTGGCGGAACGCCGCATCGGCCAATACCCGCTTGAACGCATCGCCGGTCAGGCCTAGCGCGGGTTTCCAGCTCTTCAGCCCCTCCACCGGGTAGGGCGAGGCGAGCGTGAAGTCCATCGTGAGCGGGCAGCACGAGACCTGGCCGATCAGGCGGCGACCGCGGGCGTTGGCCTCAGCGATCTGTTCGAGATCCTTGAAAACGGCGTTGGGACTGGTGCTGTTGTGCAGCAGCGCGGCGATCATCACCGGCCGTCCCGATTGCGCGGCCATCTCTTCGAGAAACGGCACCGGCATCTGGCCGCCCTTGGTGACCATGTAGACGCCTTTGTTGCCTTCGCCCATGGCCGTGATCAGTGCCATCATCTCGCCATCGCTGGCGAGCCGCGAGGGCATGGGCAGACCGCCTTCGCCGTTGTGTGCGGGGCTGGTGCTGCTCGCAAACCCGACAGCGCCGGCTGCCATCGCGTCGCGCACGATCACCTGCATCTGCGCAATTTCCGATTC
>JANPFZ010000226.1:0-5043 GCA_031423655.1 Polaromonas sp. | reverse complement strand
ACCAGATCGATGATGCGCCGTCCAAGGGAAGCCCTTTTCGCAGTCTGTATGTGGCACCCGACGCCTTCGCGCGTCAAATGTCGTTCTTGAAGTTGTTGGGCTACAGAGGTCTGTCGATGGGCGATCTGCTCCCTTACATGAAGGGGGAAAAAGAAGGCAAGGTCGTTGGCATCACTTTCGACGACGGTTACCAGAACAACATCGCTAACGCTTTGCCGGTTTTGAAGAAACAGGGATTTTCCTCAACCTGTTATGTCGTCAGCGGCCTGCTCGGGCAAACGAATGTCTGGGACAAGCATTTAGGCATTGCTCAAGCGCCTTTGATGACGGAAACCGATATGCGTCAATGGGTCGCCGGTGGGCAGGAAATCGGTTCCCACACGCATCAACATATCGATCTGCTGGGTGCTGACGATACCGCCTGCCGCGCAGATATTGCACTCGGGAAGACAAGTTTGGAGGCGGTGGCCGGCCGGTCGGTCGATCATTTTTGCTTTCCCTACGGACGGTATGAAACGAAGCATGCGGTGATGGCCGGCGAGGCTGGCTTTAAAACTGCCACCACCACCCAGCGCGGCCACTGTCATGCGCAGACTGATTTATTAGAACTGCCACGGGTGCCAGTGGTTCGCTCGACGAGCCTGCCAGTCTTCTGGTTGAAGATTGCCACGGCTTACGAAGATCGGCGCAAAAAATGAGCTTGACTAAGCCGGGCGGAATCGCGCCCTTGAGCGCTGTCCCACCGAAGTTGCGCATCGCCGTTTTCAACCGCACGTTTTCCCCGTCGGGCGGCGGGGCGGAGCGCTATTCAATTGCGCTGGTCGAGCACCTGGCCGCGCGGCATGAAATCCATGTCTTCGCGCAGCAAATTGATCACCAATGGCCTGGTGTTTTTTATCATCGAGTTTCCGCGCCTTTGCTCAAACCACGCTGGATTAACCAGTTGTGGTTCGCTACAGCCAGCTGGTGGTCGACACGGCGCGGGTATGACATCGTGCATTCCCATGAGAACACCTGGCACGGCGACGTGCAGACCGTGCACGTGCTTCCCGTTAAATACAACCTTTTTCAAGGTCGCAATGGCTGGCGGCGTTTGCTCCGCTACATCAAGGTCGCAACCAGTCCGCGTTTGCTGACTTACCTGGGCCTGGAACGTGCCCGTTTTGCTGCGCTCCCTGGTCGAAAAATCGTGGTGACTTCAGATAGCCTTCGCGCCATAATGGCGGCAAGCTATCCGGCCAGCAGCCTCATGCTGGCAGTTATCACGCCTGGGATCACGATGCCTGAGGAGCAGGCAAGGCCAGCGGGCAAGCAGGAGGCAAGGGACTTGCTGGGCTTGCCACCCGAGGGTCACTGTCTGCTTTTTGTAGCGAATGACTACAAGAAAAAGGGTCTGTCCGCGCTGCTGAAAGCGCTGGCTCAATTGCCTGCGGAGGTGGTGTTGGCGGTGGTCGGCGACCCCGCGCATATTCCCGGATTTCGTGCACAGCTTACAGCTTCGCAACTGGAAACGCGCGTTTTCTTTCTGGGATCTTTGCCTGATGTAGCGCCTGCCTACCAGGCGGCCGATAGCCTGATTCATCCGACCCTCGAAGACACATTCGCCATGGTGGTTCTGGAGGCCATGTCGCATGGCTTGCCCGTGGTGGTCAGCGGACCTCAATACTGCGGTATCTCCGGCTTGCTGCAGCATGGCGTCAACGCACTGATCCTGGATGATCCGCGGAACGTAACCAGTCTTGTCCAGACTTTGCGGCAACTCATCACCTCGCCGGTCCTGCAGCAAGCGCTGTCGTTGGGTGCGTCCGGCTTTGCCATGCACTACGACTGGAAGGCGCTGGCGGGCCAGCAGGAGACTCTTTACTTCTCGATGAACGCCGGGAAGCGCCGACCCGTTTCAAACGGATAACGCACCACACTAGGCAACCAGCTTGAAGTGCTTTCGGCTGAAATCGAGTCCGGTCAGCGTTTCAATCTGCCGCATCAAGTGGTACTTGTTTTCCTTCGGGGTTGGCTTGTAGTCAGGATCGATATTTAAAGCCAGCTCGGCCTCATTCGTCAGCCATTCTTTGACCTCTGCGGGGTGCGTGCCTTCAAAACGTTTCAGGGCACGGCGATCAAAGCGGCTGTAGCTTATTTGCGCGGCTGGCGTGCCCCAGTACTTGCTCACCTGGTCCATCTTTTTCTGCATCTCTTGGTTGCGGCGTATCCAGCCGTAGTGGTAGATGTGCGCACCAGCGAGCGCCCCTTGCGGGTTGCGGCCCTTTTTGTGTTCTGTAGTGACCAGCCAATACTGCCCGTCGGGCGCATAGCTTCTGATGGTGTTGCGAATCAAACGGCATTCACGGCGATACCAACCCGGACTGATGGAGATCCAGTCTGGCGAACCATAGAAATGGTGGTAGTCGAAAACCAGCGCCTCAACTGCCGGATTGGTGTGATGGCGCTCGACGCTGGCCCGAATGGCTGCCAGCTCGCCCTGATGCACCACCTCATCGCCTTCGAGATAGAACGCCCAGTCGCCCGTGCAGGAGTATTGCGCGATCATCTTTTGCTGGGCGTAGACAAAACCGCGGTCAGCCATGCGTTCATTCCACAAGGTTTCAATGATTCTGATCTTGGGGTCGCCGATGGCGCGAACACGCGCCAGGGTGTCATCTGAACCTTTCCCGACAGCCACCACAAATTCGTCAACCAGGGGCAGCAAGGAACGTATGGACGCCTCAAACGGGAAGGCGAGTTCTACCCCGTTGCGTATGAATGTGAATCCGCTGATCGAAACGCTCATCTGGAAAAACTCTCCGCTTTTTACAGGCTCGGGCCGGACTATTCAGCCAGCAAAGCGCCCTGGTTTTTCTGAAAACCCAGCTGGTAAAGGTGGGCGTAGGTACCGTTTTCCGCAATCAGTTCGGCGTGGGTACCGGACTCGACCATGCGGCCGGCGTCCAGCACGATAATCCGATCTGCATGCCGCACCGTTGACAAGCGGTGCGCGATGATGAGCGAAGTCCGGTCGCGTGTCAGGCGCCTGATGGCTTCTTGCACAGCCAGTTCTGATTCAGTGTCGAGGGCTGAAGTGGCCTCGTCGAGCACCAGAATCGGCGCGTCTTTATACAGCGCCCGCGCGATAGCAAGGCGCTGGCGCTGACCACCTGACAACTGCATCGCGTTGTGGCCGAGGACCGTATCAAGACCTTGAGGCAGCTCGCCGAGGAAGATAGCCAGGTTGGCCGCAGTGAGGCACTCGGTCACCCGCTGCCTGTCCACCGTAAGTCCCAGCGCCACGTTTTCAGCAATGCTGCAGTTGAGCATCACTACATGCTGGCTTACAAAAGCCAGTTGCGAGCGCAGGCACGCAAGATCCCAGTGACGAAGCTCTTCGCCGTCCAGATAGATACTGCCGGAGGTCAGGTCCACGAAGCGTGGCAGCAGGCTGACGAGCGTTGTTTTTCCTGACCCCGAGGCACCAACGAGCGCCACTGTTTCTCCTGCCTTCACGGACAGGCTGAACGCAGTCATTGCGGGGAGGGCATCAGTTTTGTAAACCACGCTAACGCCTGAAAACTCGATATTGCCGAGCGCCCGCTGCTTCTTGAAGGTTCCGCTGAATTCGTCATCGGTGAGATCCAGCAGATCCAGGCCACGCTCTAATGCGGCGAGGCCGCGGGTTATCGGAGTCGTGGCATCTGACAGGCTCTTGACCGGTGCAATCAGCAGCAGCATGGCGGTTACAAAGGCTACAAAGCCACCGACGGTGGTCGTGTTCTCGGCGCTTTGCAGCAGCGCAACAGATACAACCGCAGAAAGCGCCATAGCGGCCAGAACCTGCGTGATGGCGCTCATGCCGGCGTACGCCGCCGTCGATTTCATGGACAAGCGGCGCAGCGAATTGCTCAACAAATCAAACCGGCTCGCCTGGCTTGCCTGCGCGCCGTGCAGGCGCACGTCGCGATTCGCCAAGACATTCTCCTCAACCACATAGGCCAGGTCGTCGGTAGCGGTCTGGCTTTCCTTGGTGAGCCGGTAAAGGCGGCGCGACAGCACCTGAATCACAAGAGCAACCGCCGGAAACAGCAGCGCGACAATCAACGTCAGCTTCCAGTTCAGGTACAGCAGATAGGCAATCAGGGCGAGCAGCGTCAGCAGGTCCCGGGCCAACTTCAGAACGGCGTTGATCAGCATTGAAGAGCCGTTGAAGACCTCATAAACCACGGTATTGGCGATGGCGCTGGAAGTTTGATCGGCGAACAAGCTCAGTCTGGCGGTAAGCAGCTTGCTGAACATGGCTTTGCGCAGGCGCAACAGGCCGTCGTTGGTGACTTTGGCAAGTGCGAATTGCGCGACGAACGCCGACAATCCCCTGATTGTGAACAGCAGCATCAAAGCTGCGGGAACAAGCCAGAGATCGAAGGTGTCGGTCTGAAACCCGCGATCTAGCAGGGGCTTGAGCAGCGCCGGAACAAACGGCTCGGTCGCCGATGCCACGATAGTCGCACCCACCGCCCAGGCCCATCCCACGCGTGAGTCACTGAAGTACGGCCATACCCGCGCGACTCTCCGGCGGAGCGTCATTTTTGCTATGGAAGATCCGTGGCCTGCGGTCGGTGGCTCGCTCATGCGCTCACCCTGTCCAGGTGCGGACTGGCACTACCAGCAGCGCCCAAGGCCAGCAGCAGGCCCATTAGCACGCAGAAAAAGTCACCGATCAGCGCGTCATAAATGCTTGCATTAAACGGGCAAGCCAGCGCCAACGCCAGCACGACCGACTGAAGAGCGCGGGCATCGGTTTGTTCCATTTTTAAGGAGTCTCGCAAGGCGGCAAGCAATAAAGCGCAGAAAAGAGCAATGCCCGGAATCCCCAGCTGGACGCCCCACAACAGATACTCCTGATGCGGGTTACCGTTACCAGGGATGTCCACATGTGCCGGGTTCTGGCTGCGCTGAAGTCGGTTGTATTCAGTGCTCCAGGCTCCGACGCCGGCCCCTGCGACAGGGTTCTCAGCAATGACCTGAACGGCCCTGCGCCAATATCCCAGCCGAATG
>JANPFZ010000225.1:0-18470 GCA_031423655.1 Polaromonas sp. | reverse complement strand
CGGCTCGCTGCTCACGCACAAGCTGCTGAGCGAGAACCCCGAGCAGTACCCGGACGCGGCGATTGCCGGCATCCGTCATTTGCTGGGACTGAAAGCGGGCGAGCCGATCCGCGCTGACGTGGTTGAGTGCGTGAAGATGGGCACCACCGTGGCGACCAATGCGCTGCTGGAGCGCAAGGGTGAGCCCACGCTGCTGGTCACCACGCGCGGCTTTCGGGATGCGCTGCGCATTGCCTACCAAAATCGGCCACGTCTTTTTGATCGTCACATTATTTTGCCGGAGCTCCTTTACAGCGCTGTCGTCGAGGCGCAGGAGCGCGTGAGCGCGCAGGGTGAGGTGCTCCAGGCGCTGGACGAGTCGCTATTAAAAGAGGAGCTGCTTGCGTACTATTTACGGGGGCTACGAAGCATTTCTATCGTATTCATGCATGGTTACCGCTACACCGGGCATGAGAAGGCGGCGAAGCGACTCGCGCAGGCGGTTGGCTTCACGCAGATCAGCACGTCGCATGAAACCAGTCCGATGATGAAGTTTGTCAGCCGTGGCGACACGACCGTCGTCGATGCCTACCTGTCGCCGATTCTGCGCCGCTATGTGGAACAGGTGGCCGCCGAGATGCCGGGCGTGAAACTGTTCTTCATGCAGTCGTCGGGTGGACTGGCCGATGCGCATGTGTTTCAGGGCAAAGACGCGATTTTGAGCGGACCGGCCGGTGGCATTGTCGGCATGGCCCGCACGGCGGCCGTCGCCGGCCATGCGCGGGTCATCGGCTTCGACATGGGCGGCACATCGACCGATGTGTCGCACTATGCCGGTGAGTTCGAGCGCGAGTTCGAAACGCAGGTGGCGGGCGTGCGCATGCGGGCGCCGATGATGAGCATTCACACCGTGGCGGCGGGCGGTGGCTCGCTCTTGAGATTCGACGGCGAGCGGTTTCGCGTCGGCCCGCAAAGCGCGGGCGCCAACCCCGGTCCGGCAAGTTACCGGCGCGGCGGACCTCTCGCCGTGACCGATGCCAATGTGATGGTCGGCAAAGTGCAGCCGCGCTATTTTCCGCAAGTGTTCGGCCCGAACGCGGATGAGCCGCTGAGCTTCGAAGCTGTGCAGGCGCAGTTCGATGCACTGGCCGCGCAAACCGGCCGTGCGCCCGAGGCGGTGGCGGAAGGCTTCATCCACATCGCGGTGCAGCAGATGGCCAACGCGATCAAGAAAATCTCGGTGGCGCGTGGCTATGACGTGACGCGCTACACGCTGCAATGCTTTGGTGGCGCGGGCGGCCAGCACGCTTGTCTGGTGGCCGACGCGCTGGGCATGACGCGGGTGTTCGTGCATCCGCTGGCAGGCGTGCTCAGCGCCTATGGCATGGGACTGGCCGACCAGAACGTTATTCGTGAGCAGTCGGTCGAGTTGAAGCTAAGCGATTCAGCGCTTGAAGAGATCAAGGTCAAGCTCGATCAACTCTGCGCGACGGCTAGAGCCGACCTGGCGCGCCAGCAGGCGGGCACCGGCGCCATCACGCTGCACCGGCGCGTGCATGTGCGTTACGACGGCAGCGACGCTGCGCTGGTGGTGCCTGTGGGTTCGCTGCAAGAAATTCAATCGGGCTTTGAAGCGGCGTATAGCCATCGCTTCTCGTTTCTGATGCAGGGCAGAGCTCTTATTGTCGAAGCGGTGTCGGTCGAAGCCATAGCGAAAGGCGACACGCTGGTCGAGCCGCGCCATGCGCTGCACGCACCGCGCGACGTGCCGCGCCGCCCGGAAGTCAAGGATGGCGTTCGCATGTATTCCGGTGGGCAGTGGCATCAGGCAGCGCTGGTCGTGCGCGAAGACCTGCGACCGGGCGACGTGATTGCCGGGCCGGCCATCATTGCCGAGAAGAACGCCACCACCGTGGTTGAGCCTGGCTGGGAAGCGGCGCTGACGGAACTCGATCACCTGGTACTGGACCGGCGCATCGCGCGCACTATCACGTTTGCGGCGGGTACCACGGTTGACCCGGTGCTGCTGGAGGTATTCAACAACCTCTTTATGAACATTGCAGAGCAGATGGGTTTGCAGCTGCAGAACACGGCTTATTCGGTCAATATCAAGGAGCGGCTGGACTTCAGCTGCGCACTTTTCGACACCGCAGGCAACCTGATCGCCAACGCGCCGCACATGCCGGTGCATCTGGGCTCGATGGGCGAGAGCATCAAGACGGTGATCCGCGCGAATGCGGGCACCATGCAGCCGGGCGATGTGTATGTGTTGAACGATCCCTATCACGGCGGCACGCATTTGCCCGATATCACGGTGATCACGCCGGTGTACCTGAACACATCGACTGAGCCCACGTTCTATGTCGGCTCGCGCGGTCACCACGCGGATGTCGGCGGCATCACGCCAGGCTCGATGCCGCCTTTTTCCACACTGATCGAGGAAGAGGGCGTGCAGATCAACAACGTCAAGCTGGTTGACCGTGGCGTGCTGCGCGAAGCGGAAATGCTGGCGTTGCTCGGCAGCGGAAAATATCCATCGCGAAACCCGCAGCAGAACATGGCGGACTTGAAAGCGCAGATCGCCGCGAATGAAAAGGGCGTGCAGGAACTGCGCAAGATGGTTGCATCGTTTGGCCTCGATGTCGTGCTGGCGTACATGAATCACGTCCAGGACAACGCCGAAGAATCGGTGCGCCGCGTCATCACGCGCCTGAAAAACGGCGAATTCACCTTGCCACTCGACAACGGCGCGCAGATCAGCGTGGCAATTCGGGTGGACGTGAAAAATCGCAGCGCAGAGATCGATTTCACCGGCACTTCCCCGCAACAGGTCAATAACTTCAACGCGCCTACAGCGGTGTGCATGGCGGCAGTGCTGTATGTTTTCCGTACGCTGGTAGATGACGATATTCCGCTTAACGCAGGCTGCCTCAAGCCGCTGAAGGTCATCATTCCTGACGGCTCGATGCTCAACCCGCACCCGCCTGCATCGGTGGTGGCGGGCAACGTGGAGACATCGACCTGCATCACCAATGCGCTTTATGGCGCGCTGGGCGTGATGGCGTCCAGTCAATGCACGATGAACAATTTCACCTTCGGTAATGAACGGCACCAGTACTACGAAACCATTTCCGGCGGCTCCGGTGCGGGCGGTGTGTTCGACTCGCAGGGCGTGCTCACCGGCGGCTTTAACGGTACATCGGTGGTCCAGGCGCACATGACGAACTCACGTCTGACTGACCCGGAGGTGCTGGAATTCCGCTTTCCGGTGCGGCTGGAAAGCTATGAAATCAGAGCCGGTACTGGCGGTTCAGGCCGCTGGCAGGGCGGCAACGGCGGCGTGCGGCGAGTTCGGTTTCTGGAGGCGATGACGGCCAGCATTTTGTCGAACGGCCGCAAGCACGGCGCCTTCGGGATGGCCGGCGGCCAGCCCGGGCAAGTGGGCGAAAACCGGGTGGTGCGCTTGAACGGCTGCGTTGAGCCCTTGGGGCATATTGGTCAGGCCGAGATGCAGCCAGGCGATATTTTCGAGATTCATACGCCGGGTGGCGGCGGGTTTGGTGCCGCGTAAAAATAGTGCTCCCACCAGCCTGTAACCTGCTGTTCAAATATCAAATCAGACTGTAGCCCCCGTAATACGTACGCAAGCAGCTATTAATTCAGTAGCGTCATGTGGCTGAAGTGTTGCTCGACAGGCGCTGGTTAAATGGGTGCCTCAACCGATCCTGCGAAGCGTTGACTGCACCAGCGACTTGATTGGGGATGGGGTGGACTTGTGCCGCGTCAACGCACGCGTCACAGTTGCTATTATTTCAATAGCTGCTTGCGCACGTGTTACCAGGGCTATAGGCAAGAAGCGCTTCAAGAAATAAAAAAACCCGCCAGTAGGCGGGTTTCTGAGTGCGAGGTGAACAGCCTGATTATTTGGCGGCGCTGGCAGCGGGTTTGGGTGTCACGGCGGCCTTGGCGTCCTTGGCGGTTTCCTTCACGGCGTCTTTGGTCGCCACAGCAGCGCCCTTGGCTGCGTCTTTGGTAGCGACCGCTGCGTCCTTGGCTTTTTCAGTCACGGGCTTGTCGGTTTTCTTGGCGGTGTCGGCCTTGGCTTTTGCCTTGGCATCTACTGCGCCAGCGCCGGTGTAGGCGGCACCGCTGACGGTCAAGCCTTCAGCGGAGAATTTGGCTGCGCTCTTGTCGCCTACGCCTTTGACGCGTGCGACGAAGTCGTCCCAGCTTTTGAATTCGCCCTTTTTACGCTCGGACATGATCAGTTTGGACGTTACCGGGCCGATACCCTTGATGCCGTCCAGCTCGGCCTCGGTGGCTTTGTTGACATCGACAGCAGCAAACGCGGCGACTAGCGACATGGCGGCGAAAAACGCCAGAATTTTCTTGAACATTGAATAAACTCCTTTAGGATTGAGTTGAACTACCTGGAAGACTCACCCTTGCGGCCAAGGAGGTCCCTAGTTATAACGGTCGGCCACCATGCAGGTTGACCTGATACTGGTCACGTGGGGCTGGCGAACCCTGATTTCAGGCCTTGCCATTCTGAGCCGCTAACCACAACATGTACGAACTTACACCTGATTGCACGTCAGCAAAGGCATGCTGGCAACCTGCAGCTCGCAGCGTGCTGAGGTCGGCCTGGGTGTAGCTCTGGTATTTTCCGACCAGCGCTTCGGGAAAACTGATGTAGTCGATCAGTCCTCCATCGGCCGCTTCGTCCAGGCTCAGCGGCGCACCTTTTGCAACGCTGCGCAATGTATTGACTACCGCCATGGCCACGTCGTTAAAAGGCTGCGCCCGGCCGGTGCCGAGATTGAAGATGCCGGATTTGTCCGGGTGATCGAGAAACCACAGGTTGATGGCCACGACGTCGTCGATAAAAA
Organism: Polaromonas sp.; assembly: GCA_031423655.1. Taxonomy (GTDB): domain Bacteria; phylum Pseudomonadota; class Gammaproteobacteria; order Burkholderiales; family Burkholderiaceae_C; genus Polaromonas. Next base: position 13,602 of record JANPFZ010000225.1, on the reverse strand, counting down.
TAAAGTCGCGCATCTGGCCGCCGGGGCCGTAGCCGCCGTATTCGCCAAAGAGCTTGACCTTGCCTTCCAGCTGAAACTGGTTGAACTGGTGAAATGCGACGCTGGCCATTCGGCCTTTGTGCTGCTCACGTGGGCCGTAGACATTGAAGTAGCGAAAGCCGACCACCTGCGTCGAGGTGTTTTCGAAGCGGCTGCCGAGCTCGCGCCGCAGCCGCTGGTCGAACAACAGTTTGGAGTAGCCGTAAACGTTCAGCGGCTTTTCGAATTGGGGCGACTCACTGAAGGTATCGGAGCCGCCGTAGGTTGCGGCTGACGAGGCGTAGAGCAGGCGCGTGCCTTGCTCTTGACAAGACTCGAACAGCTCGCACGACAAGCCGTAGTTGTTGTCCATCATGTACTTGCCGTCTAGCTCCATGGTGTCGCTGCACGCGCCCTCGTGGAACACGGCGTCTACCGCGCCGAAAGCGCCTTCGGCAAACAAATCGTAAAAATCATCGGCGTCGATGTAGTCGGCAATCTGCAGGTCGGAAAGATTGCGGAATTTGTCGCCGTCGGTCAGGTCGTCCACGGCGATGATGTCGTCAATGCCTCGGGCATTGAGCCCCCTGACGAGGTTGCTGCCGATAAAACCTGCAGCACCGGTTACTACGAATTTCATGCTTTCCTCTATGGGCTGATTCAGTCTGGTTTAGCTTAGCTGTTGGACGGCAAACAGCTCGGCATAGTTCACGGTGGCCGTGCCGAACTTGCCCACCACAATACCGCCGGCACGATTGGCAATCGGCACCGCGTCACGCAGGCTCATGCCTGCAGCCAGCATGGTGGCCAGCGTAGCGATCACAGTATCGCCAGCACCTGTCACATCGAACACCTCGCGCGCGACGGCGGGCACATTCAACTCGCCCTCGGCATCAAAAAGTGTCATGCCTTCTTCGCTGCGTGTGAGCAAAACGGCTTCCAGGTTCAGCTGTGTGCGCAGTTGGTGCGCCTTGGCGCGCAGCTCAGCCTCATTGCGCCAGCCGCCCACCACGTGCTCCATCTCGGCGCGGTTGGGTGTGATGACGCTGGCGTTTTTATAGCGTGCATAGTCTTCGCCTTTCGGATCGACCAGGACCATTTTCCCCGCCGCGCGCGCCTGCGCGATCATCAGCGGAATATGCGCCAGGCCACCCTTGCCGTAGTCGGAAAACAGCACGGCTTCGTGCTCGGGAAAAAGCTTCTCGAACGTGGCGGACTGGGATGCCAGCACCTCGTTTTCGGGTGTGTTCTCGAAGTCGAGCCGGATCAATTGCTGCTGGCGACCAATGACACGCAGTTTGACCGTCGTTTTTAATCGGGCGTCTCGGCCAAAGTAGGTCGATATGCCGGTTTTGGCCACCAGTGCTTCGAGCTGATGGCTCGCTTCGTCTTCACCTACTACTGTCAGCAGCGAAGCGTGCGCACCGAGCGTGACGATGTTGTAGGCCACATTGGCCGCAGCGCCGATGCGTTCTTCGGTGCGGGTCACGCGCACCACCGGTACCGGCGCTTCGGGCGAAATTCTGTCAACAGCGCCATACCAATAGCGGTCCAGCATGGCGTCGCCGACCACCAGCACACGGGCGAAAGACATTTTTTCGGGGCTCATCTGCATGGCGTTCCTGGTGTCGAATGTGCAGTCTGCGCCTGTGCCTGAATAGTCACAGATCTTCAATCCGGCGGCTGGGGTAACTGTCCCAGGCTTGGCAGCCCGGGCAATGCCAGAAATGCTGGGTGGCCTCAAAGCCGCAAGCAGCGCACCGATAACGCAGCAGTGGCTTGGTGGCCAGGTCCAGTGCGCGCTGCACCAGCGTTTGCTGCGTATCGCTGAGAGCCAGACCACCCGCAATCCATTTACTTGCAGCCACCAGAGACGCCTGCTTTTCGAGGTGCTTCACGTACCACTGCCGCGCAGTCCCCGGATTGTTTTCAAGTTTGATGATCGCTTCGATCAAGTCAATCGAAGGGATTTGCGCGTAGCTGGTTTTTAGAATATCCATGGCCGCGACTTGCTGGCCAGCGCCAAGTGCGATATTGGCCAGCAGGCTGGCTGCCAGCGGCAGGCCTTGAGGGGCAGCCGTAGAGAGCTGGTGCAGGGTGCACAGCGCGTCGGTGAACTGACCCAGCTGGTTCTGAAGCTTGGCCAGGTCGATCAGTGGCCGGGGCGAGTCGGGAGAAACTGTGGCGGCTTCGTGCAGCATGGCCATCGCGCCGACCGTATCGCCGCTGGCTATCAATGCGCCGGCTTGCTCGCAAAGATAGTGTGACAGGCGGGGGCTGAAGCTTGCCTGGCTGGAGTTGCCCAGTCGGGTGGCGATTTCGGTGGCGTTGGCCCAATCGCGAGAGCGCTCGTAAATAGAAAGCAGCGCCAGGCGCGCTTCTTCTTCATGCGGTGTGCCTTCAAGCTTACGCAGTGCGGATTCGGCCCGGTCAAGCAAGCCGGCTTTCAGGAAGTCGAGCGCCAGCGCATGTTGCGCACGATCTCGCTCCGGCTGGCTCAGATCGCCGCGCGACATCAGGTGTTCGTGTACCCGCACTGCGCGTTCGTACTCGCCGCGACGGCGAAAGAGGTTACCGAGTGCAAAATGCAGCTCGGATGTGTCGGGGTCGTTCTGGACGGCTTCGATGAACGCATCGATGGCCTGGTCCTGCTGCTCGTTGAGCAGGAAATTGAGACCCTTGAAATACGCTTTCGGCGCCTGGCGATTTTCAATCCGCATCTGCCGGAGGTCAAGGCGTGAGGCCAACCAACCCAGCGTAAAAAACAATGGCAGACCGAGCAGCACCCAGGTGAAGTCAAATTCCATGGTGTTGGGTTGAAGGCTGTTCGGTCACGGGTGCGGCTGAAGACGAACGGCGTTTTGCGGTGGCGCGGTTTCTCCACCATCGCGGCATCATCAGGAAAACACCCAGTACCAGGCCGCAGGCGAAAGCGGTCAGCACCACCAGCACCAGCGGGGCCTGCCACACGGTGCCAAAAAAGAAATTCACGGAAACCGTTTGCTGGTTATTCAGCGCAAAAGCAAACAGCGTAAAAAAAATGGCTGCTTTGAGCAGCCACAACAGGTATTTCACTTCGATTTCCTCGTGTGGTCTGGCGATTGTAGCCAGCCCATCCTCTGGAAATCTGCCGCAATCAACGCGAGGGTGTTGCGACCAGCATTTCTGCGGTTCTAGCGTCTACCGCTTCGCGCAGGGCCTTGCCCGGTTTGAAATGTGGAACCCTTTTTTCAGGAATGGCCACACTTTCACCAGAGCGTGGATTTCGTCCCATGCGGGGTGAGCGCCGGTTGATGGAGAAACTGCCGAAGCCCCTGATTTCAATCCGGTGGCCACGAACCAGCGCGTCGCTCATTGCGTCAAGAATGGTCTTGACGGCATATTCGGCATCGCGGTGCGTCAATTGGCCAAATCGGGCAGCCAGCTCTTCTACCAAGTCGCTTCGGGTCATGGGATCGGGGAGAAGCTAGTTTGCGGAAAGAGCGGACAGGTAGCTGCGCTACGTTGTCCGCTCTGTCCCCCAAAGCTATACGCTTATTTGGTCTCGTTGTTGTTGTCCATCTTGGCGCGAAGCAGGGCGCCAAGATTGGTCAAGCCGGCGTTGTCGCGTGACGACTGCTGGCTAAGCGACTGCATGGCTTCCTGCTGGTCCGCGTTGTCTTTGGCTTTCACCGACAACTGGATGTTGCGGGTCTTGCGATCCACATTGACCACCACTGCAGACACTTCGTCGCCTTCTTTGAGCACGTTGCGCGCATCTTCAACGCGGTCACGGCTGATTTCGCTGGCGCGCAGGTAGCCCACAATGTCTTCGCCCAGATCGATCTCTGCACCTTTGGCGTCAACCGTCTTGACCTTGCCGGTCACAATCGCGCCCTTGTCGTTGATCGACACAAAGGTGGTGAACGGGTCGGAGTCAAGCTGTTTGATGCCGAGTGAAATGCGTTCGCGGTCCACGTCAACGGCCAGCACGATGGCTTCGACTTCCTGGCCCTTTTTGTAGTTGCGAACAGCGGCTTCGCCGGGTTCGTTCCACGACAGGTCAGACAGGTGAACCAAACCGTCGATGCCTGCCGCCAGACCCACGAACACGCCGAAGTCGGTGATTGACTTGATCGGACCCTTGACGCGGTCGCCGCGTTTGGTGTCTTGCGCAAACTCTTGCCATGGATTGGCCTTGCACTGCTTCATGCCCAGGCTGATACGGCGCTTGTCTTCGTCGATTTCAAGAACCATGACTTCGACTTCGTCGCCTAGTGCCACAAGCTTGCTCGGTGCGACGTTTTTATTTGTCCAGTCCATTTCAGACACGTGCACGAGGCCTTCAATGCCAGGCTCGAGTTCGACAAACGCGCCGTAGTCGGCGATGTTGGTGATCTTGCCGAACAGACGCGTGCCCTGTGGGTAGCGGCGGTTCACGCCCATCCATGGGTCGTCGCCCATTTGCTTCAGACCCAGCGACACGCGGTTTTTCTCGGTGTCGAACTTCAGGATCTTGGCGACAATTTCCTGGCCAGCCGTCACCACTTCGCTAGGGTGGCGCACTCGGCGCCATGCCATGTCCGTGATGTGCAGCAAGCCGTCAATACCGCCCAAATCAACGAAGGCACCGTATTCGGTGATGTTCTTGACGATGCCCTTGACCGCAGAGCCTTCCTTCAGGGTTTCCATCAGCTTGGCACGTTCTTCGCCCATGCTGGCTTCAACCACAGCGCGGCGGCTCAGCACCACGTTGTTGCGCTTTCGGTCGAGCTTGATAACCTTGAATTCCATGGTCTTGTTCTCGTACGGAGACAAGTCTTTGACCGGGCGCGTGTCGATCAGCGAGCCGGGCAGGAAGGCGCGGATGCCGTTAACCAGAACGGTCAGGCCGCCCTTGACTTTGCCGCTGGTCTGGCCAGTGACAAATTCGCCTGATTCGAGTGCTTTTTCCAGGCTCATCCATGATGCGAGGCGCTTGGCCTTGTCGCGGCTCAGCAGAGTGTCGCCGTAGCCGTTTTCAACGGAGTCGATGGCCACGGAGACGAAGTCGCCAACCTGGACTTCAAGTTCGCCCTGGTCATTTTTGAATTCCTCGAGGGGGACATAAGCCTCGGATTTAAGTCCGGCGTTCACAACCACGTGGTTGTGGTCAATACGCACGACTTCAGCGGTGATGACTTCACCGGTACGCATTTCAGAGCGTTTCAGCGATTCTTCAAAAAGGGCTGCAAAAGATTCAGACATTGATTTTCCTAATCCACACAACAGGATTCCAGTAGCGGGATTGCTACTGTTTTTATAGCTGCTTGCGGCGGTATGGTAATTGCGGCCAAGAGGTCATCCGGCCACGGGTTGAGTTAACGATCCTGCTGAGTCTGGCGTTCTGTAAGAGGAGAACGCAACGGGACTTAGAAGGGCCTGCTGCCCCGCCACCACTCAAGCACCTGAGCGGCCGATTCTTCAATCGACAAGTCAGAGTTGTCCAACAAGCGGGCGCCATCAGCAGGTTTTAAAGGAGCGGCTTGCCGTGATGTGTCACGTGCGTCGCGAGCCTCTAAATCTTGCTGAATCGATTCCATTGTAGCCGGATTTCCCTTTGAAATCAATTGCTTATGGCGTCTTTCCGCCCTTTTTCGGGGGCTGGCGGTCAGAAAAACTTTGAGCGGCGCCTCGGGGAAAATGACTGTACCCATGTCCCGTCCATCGGCCACCAGCCCAGGCAGCTGCTGAAAACGATGCTGCAGATCCACCAGGGCCAAACGTACTTGGGGCAGGGCAGATACGCGGGAGGCGTTCATACCAGCCTCTTCCGTCCGAATAGTCTCGGTGACATCGCTGTCGGCCAAAAACACCTTTCCCGCCTGAAAGCGGACAGGAAGCTGCCTCGCGAGCGCGGCGATGGCGGTTTCATGTCTGACACCAATGGCCAGACCTGCCTGAGTAGCCGCCAGCGCGGTGATGCGGTACATGGCGCCTGAATCGAGAAAGTGGTAGCCCAGCTTGCGCGCAACCAGGGCCGCCACAGTGCCCTTGCCTGAGGCAGTCGGTCCGTCGATACAAATCACCGGGATGTTCACCGGCGCGGCTTCTGCGACGGAAAACAGGGTCTCAAAATAATCAGGGAAAGTCTTCGCCACACATTTCGGGTCTTCAATGCGCACGGAAAGCCCCGCCGGGTTAAACGCCGCCAGCGAAAAGCACATGGCTATCCGGTGGTCATCGTAGGTATGAATACTGGCCGCCTTCCAGTGTGCAGGCGAGAGCGGCGGTGTGACGCGAATGAAATCTGCACCTTCCTCGACAGTGGCGCCCAGCTTGCGCAGCTCGCAGGCCATGGCTGCGATCCGGTCAGTTTCCTTGACGCGCCAGCTGGCAATGTTACGCAGGGTCGTCGTGCCTTCGGCGTACAGTGCCATCACGGCCAGGGTCATAGCGGCATCGGGAATATGGTTGCAATCGAGGTCTATCGCCTTGAGCGGCCAGCCCTTTTCCGCTTCGCCTCGCGTTACCTGAAGAGAATTCGGCGCGCTGACGATCTGGGCACCCATCATTTTCGCGGCTTCGATGAAACGAATATCGCCTTGCATCGAATCTACGCCCACACCTTGAATGTTTATGCCATTTTGGCCTCCAGCCGAAGCAGCTAGTGCGCCAAGCGCTATGAAATAGCTAGCAGAGGATGCGTCGCCTTCGATATGAATGTCACCTGGTGACCGGTACTGGCTGCCTGCGGGAATGGTAAATCGCTGCCATCCTTCCCTTTGGACATCGATGCCGAAGCGTTTGAGCAGCTTGAGCGTTATTTCAATGTAGGGCCTTGAAATCAGCTCGCCCACCACTTCGATTTGAATGGCATTGCGCGCCACCAATGGCAGCGCCATCAGCAAGGCCGTCAGGAACTGGCTGGAGACGTCGCCGCGTACCAGAATGGGCTGTTCAAGCGTCAATTGGCCGGTGCGTAGCCGCAATGGAGGGAACCCTTCCACACCAAGATACTCAATGGAGCAGCCCAGCTGGCGAAGCGCATCGACCAGATCGCCAATGGGCCGTTCGTGCATGCGCGCCACGCCAGACAAATCAAATTCACCACCCATCAATGCGAGCGCCGCCACCAGCGGACGCATGGCGGTTCCGGCATTGCCAAGAAATAGTTTCTGGTCGGAATTAGGGGTACGACCGCCCAGACCTTCAACGACAACGCAGCCGTCCTTTTGCTGATCAATGCTGCAACCCAGTTGTTTCAGCGCAAACAGCATGACGGCCGTATCGTCCGAGGCGAGCAGCTCGTGTATGCAAGTGCGACCTTGACTCAAGGCGGCCAGCAGCAAGACGCGGTTGGAAATGCTTTTGGATCCGGGAAGACGCACTGTTCCGGCAGCCCCAACGAGTGGCGGAATATCAAGATACTCAATATCGAACATCAGCGGACGCTTTATTTGTTCGCTTTGGACGGAGACGAAATTCGCCAGTTGGCGCGTGTCTCGCTGGCTTTCTCGATCATGGCTTCCAGCCCATCTGCGTTGCTGGTGACGATCAGTTGCTCCAGCGCGCGAAGATTCTGCTGGAATATATGCGACTGGGCTAACAGCTCTTCGCGGTTGGCGATCAGGATATCGCGCCACATGTGCGGGTCGCTGGCGGCAATGCGCGAGAAGTCGCGAAAGCCCGGACCTGCCAAAGACATGTATTCCTTTCCATGGTCCTGACCGGTAATACCATTGATCAGGGCGAAAGCGATGAGGTGCGGAAGGTGGCTGACAGCCGCATAGGCAGCGTCGTGCGACTGCGGCGACATCTTGGTGACGTGGCAGCCAATAGCTGTCCAGACGTCGACCGCTTTTTGCAATTGAATGGTGAAAGTGCGCTCAATTGGCGTGATGATCACCTGTTTGCCAGTGTAAAGATCGGCGTCAGCATGCTCTACCCCCGACACTTCCTTGCCGGTAATCGGGTGGCAGGGAACAAAGGCGCCCAGGTTGTCGCGGAGTACTCGCCTGGCGGCGTCCACCACGTCACGTTTGGTGGAGCCGACATCCATGACCAGGGTGTTCGGGCCGACCAGATGCCGAATTGCCTTGAATGTTGCCTCGGTTGCCGAAACCGGGACCGCGAGCAGAACGATGTCTGCACCCGACACTGCCAGCAGCGCCGATGGCGCCTCGACATCAATTACACCCATCTGGCGTGCGCGCTCCGTCGTCGATGGAGATTTGCTGTAGCCGACGATCCGTTTGACCAGTCTGGCCTTTTTTAACGCCAGGGCGAAGGAGCCGCCCATCAGGCCGCAGCCGATCAAACCCAATTGTTCAAACATCAGTGGCTATCTTGATTTTTTGTTGCATGAAAGGTCAAGCCACTATCAGTCGCTGACGGGATAAGTCCCCAGGACTTTGTAAAAGGCGCAAATACGCTGCAGTTCGGCCAGTGCGTAACTGACATTTTCTTGCGACGGGTGCCCCTGAAGATCTATGTAAAAGTAGTAATCCCATTGACCGGAGCGGGCCGGTCGCGACTCGAACCGGGTCATGGAAACGCCATGGGTTTTAAGCGGTACCAGAAGGTCGTGCACAGCACCCGGACGATTTGGCACCGACACCACCAAACTGGTGCAATCTTTGCCAGACGCCGGCGGTGCAGGCAAGGTCTGCGGCAGACAAACGACGGCAAAACGGGTGCGATTAAAAGCATCGTCCTGAATGGCATGCGCCGCACTGTGCAGCCCGAACTGCGTCGCCGCTCGCTCGCTTGCAATACCCGCCCATGCGGCGCAAGTGGAAGCAAGGCGGGCCCCTTCCGCGTTGCTGGCCGCTGCGCGTCGATCAACATTAGGCAAATGCGTTGTCAACCAGCCCTGGCACTGCGCCAGCGCCTGTGGGTGGGCGTAGACCGCCTCAATGCCATCCAGCGAATCGGTGAGTCGTAGCAGGTTATGGCGTACCATCAAACTGGTTTCACCCACGATATGCAGCGGCGTATGAAGCAGCAAGTCAAGCGACCGTGAAACGACACCCTCGGTCGAATTCTCGACTGGAATTACGCCATAACTGGCGCTTCCGGCTGCGGTGGCGCGAAACACCTCGTCGATGCTTGAGCAAGCGACGTGCTCAATGCTGGCGCCAAAAAACTGCACGGCTGCCTGCTCGCTGAAAGTCCCGGCAGGGCCGAGGTAGGCTACACGCACAGGCGATTCGAGCGCCAGACAGGCCGACATGATTTCACGCCAGACTGCTGCGATATGTTCGTTCTTTAACGGCCCCTTGTTTGCCTGCTGAATTTGCTCAATAACCTGGGCCACCCTGTCAGGTCGAAAAAAAGGTGTTCCATCGCGCTTCTTGACCTCTCCTACCTGTTCTGCCACCTGCGCCCGCTGGTTGAGCAGTGCAAGGAGTTGCTTGTCCAGGGAGTCAATTTGAGCGCGAAGGTTTGCAAGAGGGGCGGTCATATCAGCGGCCGCGCTGCGACGGCAGATTACGCAGTAAAAATGACGACAATCTGTACAGTTTGGTGGACAGGGCAAAGGTTTGCGAAAAATTCATTTCAAGCCAGTTTTTTCTCAAATTCTCGCATGTACTCAGCCAATGCTTCTACGCCAGCCAGGGACATGGCGTTGTAGATGCTTGCGCGCATGCCGCCCACGGATTTGTGACCTTTGAGCTGAAGCAGTCCGTGGCTCTCGGCACCTTCAAGAAAAGCCGCATTGCGCGTTTCATCGCGCAACCAGAAAGGCACGTTCATGCGCGAGCGACAGTTCTTGTCAACCTTGCTGAAATACAGTCCAGAGCTGTCGATCACCTCGTAAAGCAATTGCGCCTTGTGTATATTGCGCCTCTCCATCGCTGCAATGCCGTTTGCTTCGGCTTCCGACTGCCGCTGGAGCCACTTGAAAACGAGGCCGGCAATGTAGATGGCGTAAGTCGGCGGGGTGTTGTACATCGACTGATGGTCGGCAACGACTTTGTAATCGAAAGCGCTGGGGCAGACCGATAACGCGTGACCGATCAGATCTTCGCGGACAACGACAAGGGTGAGGCCCGCAGGTCCCAGGTTTTTCTGTGCGCCGCCAAATGCCAGTCCGACTTTTGACCAATCGACCGGTCGGGAGGCTACATGGGACGAGAAGTCGATCACCAGCGGAGCATCGCAGCCCAACGCTTTCAGGTCTGGCAAGTGGTGGAATTCCACACCGTGGATAGTTTCATTGGTGCAGATGTGTACGTAACTGACGTCTCGCCGGATTTTCCAGTTTGCCGGATCGGGCACCGCCGTAAAAGCATTGGCTTCGCTCGATGCTGCTATTTGAGCATTGCAGTATTTTTGCGCCTCTTTTTGTGACTTATCACTCCAACTGCCTGTAATCACAAAATCAGCCACTCCACCGCGCGACAAATTCAAGGGAACGATCGCGTTTTCTGCAAGCCCGCCCCCCTGCATAAACAGGATTTTGAAGTTGGACGGCACAGCCATCAAGGCCCGAAAATCTGCCTGGGCACTTTCGTAGATGGAAATGAACTCCTTGCCGCGATGACTCATCTCCATGACGCTCATGCCACTGCCATGCCAGTCAAGCATTTCGTCAGCAGCTTGCTGCAGAACCTCTTCCGGCAGGTTGGCAGGTCCCGCCGAAAAGTTATAGGGTCGGCTCATTTCTTCGCGGGAGCCTTTCCAGACGCCGCAGGAGCGGGGGCACTGCCGACAATTTTTACAGCCACCTCATCAAATTGTTTGGCGCGTGCCGTCACATCAGCGCGAGAGGCTTCAATGAGTTTCTGTATAAAAATATTGCCCAGTTCTGGCGCAGTACTTTGATATTTCTGGATGGCAGGGGATTCAAAAAATGCCGCGATCTGCTTCAACTCTTCCAGCGAAAACTTCTCTGCGTAAGCCGGTACCAGCGTGTCAGCACTGACCTTGCTTACCTGTTTACCAATCAGTTTGCTGGTGTCTTCCGAATACTTTTTTAGTTCAACGTTGAGATCGTCCGAGGCCTTTTGCTGTTTTGCCTTGGGTACGCTAGCTTCAAGTTTTGGGCCCCAACTGGCGATCAACTCCTGCGTAGCGCCGCCAGACAGCTGTTGGACCAGACGATCAAGCTCCGGACCTTGTTGAAGTGCTACCACTTTGGTTGCCAACTCGATTTTCGGATCCGCATTTTGTGCGGAAGCAGCAACAGAAAAGACGGTGCCAGCAATTGCCAGCGAATAGATAATTTTTTTCATGGAATGTTTTCCAGGTTAGGACAGGTCAGAGGGGTTGGGCTGGGGCCTCACCCGCATCGGTGAGGGGTTCGGCATCGTCCAGCGCGGCATCGTTTTCTACGATGCGCTGGAGACCGCTTAATTGTGAGCCCTCATCCAGACCGATCAACGTAACACCTTGTGTAGCCCTTCCCATTTCGCGGATTTCACTGACCCGCGTGCGCACCAGAACGCCCTTGTCGGTGATGAGCATGATTTCGTCGTCTGTATGCACCAAGGTAGCTGCGACGACTTTACCGTTGCGCTCGCTCTGCTGAATTGCAATCATGCCTTTTGTCCCGCGACCGTGCCGGGTGTACTCGGTGATCGATGTCCGCTTGCCGTAGCCATTTTGCGTGGCCGTCAGCACGCTTTGCTGCTCGTCTTCAGCGACGAGCATGGCAATCACGCCTTGTCCTTCTTCCAGCGTCATGCCGCGCACGCCACGAGCATTTCTGCCCATAGGGCGTACATCATTTTCGTCAAAGCGCACGGCTTTGCCACCATCGCTGAAAAGCATCACGTCGTGCTTGCCGTCTGTGAGCGACGCGCCGATGAGATAGTCGCCTTCGTCCAGATCCACGGCAATGATTCCGGCTTTGCGCGGGTTGCTGAATTCATCCAGCGCAGTTTTCTTGACGGTGCCCATGGAGGTTGCCATGAACACATACTGATCTGCTGGAAAGCTGCGTTTTTCGCCGGTAAGTGGAAGAACGACCGTGATTTTTTCGCCTTCCTGCAAGGGGAACATGTTAACGATCGGTCGACCGCGCGAACCGCGCGATCCTGCGGGAACTTCCCAGACCTTAAGCCAGTAAAGTCGGCCTCGGTTTGAAAAGCACAGGATGTAATCGTGCGTATTTCCAATGAAGAGCTGGTCGACCCAGTCATCTTCCTTGGTAGCGGTGGCCTGCTTGCCACGTCCGCCGCGTTTTTGCGCCCTGTATTCCGAAAGAGGCTGGCTCTTGATATAGCCGGTATGCGAAAGTGTGACGACCATATCGGTGGGCGTGATCAGGTCTTCGGTGCTGAGGTCGAAAGAGCTGTGTTCGATATGGCTGCGGCGTGCGCCAATTTTTGTCTGTCCGAATTCCAGCCGGATGGCGGCAAGTTCTTCGCCAATGATGATTGAGACGCGCTCAGGCTTCGACAGAATATCCAGCAGATCATCAATCTCGGAGATGACCTCTTTGTATTCAGCAACTATCTTGTCCTGCTCAAGTCCGGTCAGGCGCTGCAAGCGCATCTGCAAAATCTCCTGAGCCTGGATTTCAGACAGCCGGTAAAGACCGTCATTACCCATGCCGAAGGCTTGTTCCAGGCCGTCCGGACGGTAGTTGTCGGCATTCACCACGCCGCCGTCGGCATGGGTGCGGGTCAGCATTTGCCGGACCAGGGTGCTGTCCCACGGACGCAGCATCAATTCCGCTTTCGCCACCGGCGGCGTTGGCGCGTTCCTGATGATGGCGATGAAGTCATCAATATTAGCCAGCGCGACTGCCAGACCTTCCAGAACATGTCCGCGTTCGCGCGCCTTGCGGAGCGTGAAAACTGTTCGCCGCGTGACCACTTCTCGGCGGTGCGACAAAAAGACCTGGATGAGGTCTTTCAGATTACAGAGTTTGGGCTGGCCATTGATCAGAGCCACCATGTTGACGCCGAAGGTATCCTGGAGCTGGGTTTGCTTGTAGAGGTTGTTGAGCACCACTTCAGGGACTTCGCCACGTTTGAGCTCAATCACCAGGCGCATGCCGGACTTGTCGCTTTCATCCTGGATGTGGCTGATGCCTTCGATTTTTTTCTCGTGGACCAGCTCGGCCATGCGTTCCTGGAGCGTCTTTTTATTGACCTGATAGGGGAGTTCGTCAACGATGATGGATTGCCGCTGGCCTTTATCGATATCTTCGAAATGGCATTTGGCGCGCATAACCACCCGGCCTCGCCCGGTGCGGTAGCCATCTTTCACGCCGTTGATGCCATAGATGATGCCGCCAGTAGGAAAATCCGGAGCCGGCACAATTTCCATCAATTCATCGATGGAGGCGTCCGGGTTTTTCAGCAGATGCAAACAGGCGTCAACCACTTCGTTCAGATTGTGCGGAGGAATATTAGTAGCCATACCCACTGCAATGCCGCCGGAGCCATTGACCAGTAGGTTAGGTAGCCTGGTCGGCATGACCAGCGGTTCCTGCTCGCTGCCGTCGTAGTTCGGTCCAAAATCGACTGTTTCCTTGTCCAGATCGGCCAGTAGCTCGTGGGCTATTTTTGACAGCCGGATTTCCGTATACCGCATAGCCGCCGCGTTGTCACCGTCTACTGAGCCGAAATTTCCCTGACCGTCAACTAGTAGATGCCGCAATGAGAAGTC
>JANPFZ010000224.1:0-1931 GCA_031423655.1 Polaromonas sp. | reverse complement strand
TTCCAACAACCACTTCGACGTGTCGCTGGCGATGTTTACCCACGTTGCCGCCGCTGCGCCAGGCCGCGTCACCGCCATTGACACCCACTGGATCTGGCAGGACGGCCAGCGGCTGACGACCGAGCCGCTGCAGATTGTCGGCGGGCGGGTGCAGGTGCCGAAAAAGCCGGGTCTGGGCGTCGAGCTTGATATGGTCGAAGTCGAAAAAGCGCATCAGCTCTACAGGCAGCACGGCTTGGGCGCACGAGACGACGCAACGCCGATGCAGTCCCTGATGCCAGGCTGGCAGTTCGACCCGAAGCGGCCGGCGTTTGACCGACACAGTTGACTACTGAAGTGCTACGAAAAACATAGCTGCTTACGCAGGTTTTGTAGGGGCTACAGCCTGTTTTGGTTAGCACCTGCAGGATTTCATGCCGTCTGCTGCGTGGCTGGCTGAACTAACATCACACACCGATCCCGGCCACTCAAACCATCAGGACTACACCATGAGAGAAAACCGCCTGCGCACCCTGTGGAAATCCGGCGGCGCCGCTGTCAACGGCTGGCTCACCATTCCCAGCAGCTTTTCCGCCGAGACCATGGCGCATCAGGGCTGGGACACGCTGACCATCGACATGCAGCACGGCATGATCGACGACGCAGCGCTGGTGCCTATGCTGCAGGCCATTTCAACCACCGACACCGTGCCTGTGGTGCGCGTGCCCTGGCTGGAACCCGGCATTGTGATGCGAGCGCTCGACGCCGGTGCGTACGGCGTGATCTGCCCGATGGTCAACACCCGCGAAGACGCGCAAAAGCTGGTGGCCTACAGCCACTACCCGCCACGCGGCACGCGCAGCTTCGGCCCCCTGCGGGCGGTGCTGTATGCCGGCCTTGACTACGTGCAGCATGCCAACGACACCATCGCGGTCTTTGCCATGATCGAAACCGCCGAGGCGCTTGATAACCTGGACGACATCTTGTCGGTCGAGGGGCTGGACGCGATTTACATCGGCCCGTCCGACCTGTCGCTGGCGCTCGGCTGCACGCCGACATTTGATGACCTGGAGCCGAAAGCGTTTGAGGCGGTGGAACACATTCTGGCGCGCGCCAAGGCCCACGGCGTGGTGGCGGGCATCCATAACGGTACGCCGGAAGCCGCGCGGAGGCGTATCACCAAGGGTTTTCAGTTTGTGACCATCAGCTCGGATGCGCGGCTGATGGCTGATGGCGCGGAGCAGGTGATGAGGGTGATGCGTGCGGGTTAGTGCGACTGTCATGACGCTATTAAATACATAGCTGCTTGCGCAAGTTCTGCCTGGGCTGGCGGCCAATTTTATTACTAATCCCCTAGCACCAGCCCTTCGCGCCGAGGATCAGCGCCGCCGAAGAAGCCGTTGGATGTTTTCTGGATCGCCTGCAGGCCACTGGTCATGTCCTGCTCCCGCACTTCGGCGCCGCGCGCCCGCAGCGCTTCCACGGTGGCGGGCGAGAAGCGGTTTTCTTCCAGCAGACTCGGGCCGTTGAGTGACGCAAAGTTCGGCAGGTCTATCGCCTGCTGCGCATTGAGCCCCCAGTTCAACACGCCATACAGCGTTTTGGTGGTGTAGTGAATGATCATCGCGCCGCCGGGGCTGCCGACTGTCATCACGAGCTCGCCCGTCGCCTTGTCGAACACCAGCGTAGGCGCCATCGACGAGCGCGGACGCTTGCCGGGCTGCACGCGGTTCGCGACCAGTTTGCCTTCTGCGTCCGTCGGTTCAAAGCTGAAGTCAGTCAGCTCGTTGTTGAGCAGAAAGCCACCTGCCTTGCCGGTGCCGCCGTCAGTCATCAGGCGCGCGCCAAAGGCGTCTTCAATCGTCGTCGTCATGGCAATCGCATTGCCGAAGCCGTCAACGATGCTGATGTGCGAGGTGCCAGACTCAGGCTGCTCGGGCATCGGTGCATTC
>JANPFZ010000223.1:0-5918 GCA_031423655.1 Polaromonas sp. | reverse complement strand
CGTGGCAATCAACTTCGGCGGCGCGTCCGGCAACTTCGAACTTAATGTGTTCCGCCCAATGATTGCGCACAACTTTTTGCAGAGCGTGCGGCTGCTGGCTGATGGCATGGTGAGCTTTAACGACCACTGTGCGGTCGGCATTGAACCGAACCGCGAACGCATCGCCGAACTGGTGGACGGATCATTGATGCTGGTGACCGCGCTGAACCCGCATATCGGCTACGACAAGGCCGCCGCTATTGCCAAGAAGGCGCACAAAGAGGGCAGCAGCCTGCGCGACGCCGCGATCGCTTCGGGCCATGTCACGGCGGCGCAATTTGATCAGTGGGTGGTGCCAGCGCATATGACCGGCAGCAAGTCGGCTTGACCAAAGCGCTATTGAAATAGTAGCTGCTTGCGAACGTTTTTATTGGGCTGCAAGCCTACAAGGCATCAGATGCGCGGTTTCAACGCTTCAGTGCTTCTGCGATGCAATGCCCGACATGATCTTGTCGGTGTAGGCAATCGCCATCGCTGAGAGCAGGAAAGCAATGTGAATAATGGTTTGCGCAATCAGCACCCGGTCGGTGTAGTTGTCGGCATTGATAAAAGTTTTCAGCAGGTGGATGGAGCTGATGCCGATGATGGCCGTCGCCAGCTTGACCTTGAGCACCGACGCGTTGACATGGCTCAGCCACTCGGGTTGGTCGCGATGACCTTCGAGGTCCATACGGCTGACAAAGGTTTCATAGCCACCCACAATGACCATGATCAGCAGGTTGGAGATCATCACCACGTCAATCAGCGCCAGAACGACGAGCATGATGACGGTTTCGTTCAGCGTGACGATGGGCAGCGTCGTCTTGTAGCCGATGCTGGTGATCAGCGCCTGTAGCGCGGTCTGGCTGCCGAAGGCGGCTTCGATCAGATGCCAGAGCTCGACCAGAAAATGGACCACGTACACAGCTTGCGCGGCTATCAGTCCCAGATACAGCGGCAACTGCAGCCAGCGGCTGGCAAAAATCAGCCGGGGCAGGGGGCGGAGTGGTGAAATATTTGGAGGTTGGTTGTCGGACATGTTCAGATAAATTAAAAACGGTGGAGGTCGAAATGCAGGCCACGAGCATAAACGGCTCTAAAAGGTGTAAATTCTACGTAGCAGGCCAGTCCGTGGCTTGTAAGTGCCCCGCGGGACAGTAACATGTCTTGCATAACAAACAGGAGACAAAGAAGATGACCTCGCCTAGTTCCAGCATTGAATCGCTGTTGATTGAAAACCGGATATTTTCGCCTGCTCCAGCCACTGTCAAAGCGGCGCGCATTTCTGGAATGGCAGCCTACAACGCACTGTGCGCGGAAGCCGAGTCGGATTTTGAAGGCTTCTGGGCCCGGCTGGCACGCGAAAACCTGAGTTGGAAAAAGCCGTTCACCCAGGTGCTTGATGAGTCCAACGTGCCGTTTTACCAATGGTTTGCCGATGGTGAACTCAATGCGTCATACAACTGTCTGGACCGCCATCTGGGCACGCCAACTGAAAACAAAAACGCCATCATTTTTGAGAGCGACGACGGCAAGGTTACCAACGTCACCTACAAAGAGCTGCACGCCAAGGTCAGCCAATTTGCCAGCGCGCTTAAGGCCATGGGCATCAAGAAAGGCGACCGCGTCGTCATTTACATGCCAATGACGGTAGAAGGCGTCGTCGCCATGCAGGCCTGCGCGCGCATCGGCGCCACGCACTCGGTGGTGTTCGGCGGCTTTTCTGCCAAGAGCCTGCAGGAACGCATCCAGGACGCCGGCGCCGTCGCCGTCATCACCGCCAACTTTCAGTTGCGCGGCGGCAAGGAATTGCCGCTCAAAGCCATCGTTGATGAAGGCATGGCGATGGGTGGCTGCGAGTCGATCAAAAACGTCATCGTCTACCAGCGCACGCCAACCGCCTGCAACATGGTGGCCGGGCGTGACAGCCTGATGCATGAAGTCACGGCCAAGGCAGCGCCAGAATGCGCCCCCGAATTCGTTGGTGCCGAACACCCGCTGTTCATCCTCTACACGTCGGGCTCCACCGGCAAACCCAAGGGCGTACAGCATTCCACAGGCGGCTACCTGCTGTGGGCCAAGCTGACGATGGACTGGAGCTTCGACCTGCAGCCGTCTGACGTGTTCTGGTGTACCGCCGACATCGGCTGGATCACCGGCCACACTTACGTGACCTACGGCCCGCTGGCCGCAGGCGCCACGCAAGTCATTTTTGAAGGCATTCCAACCTTCCCGAACGCCGGCCGGTTCTGGCAGATGATCGAAAAGCACAAGGTCAGCATTTTCTACACCGCGCCGACGGCGATCCGTTCGCTGATCAAGTCAGCTGAAGGCGACGAAAAAGTGCATCCGGCGCGCTCGGATCTGAGCAGCCTGCGCATCCTAGGTACGGTGGGTGAGCCCATCAACCCCGAAGCCTGGATGTGGTACCACAAACACGTAGGCGGCGAGCGCTGCCCGATCGTCGACACCTTCTGGCAAACCGAATCTGGTGGTCACATGATCACGCCGTTGCCAGGCGCTACCCCGCTGGTGCCCGGCAGCTGCACGCTGCCGCTGCCCGGCATCATGGCGGCCATCGTCGATGAGACTGGCAAGGATGTGCCCAACGGTTCGGGTGGGTTGCTTGTCGTCAAGCGCCCTTGGCCGTCGATGATTCGCGCCATCTGGAATGACCCTGAGCGCTTCAAGAAAAGCTACTTTCCCGAAGAGATGGGAGGCACCATGTATCTTGCGGGCGACGGTGCGGTGCGAAATATCGACAACGGCTACTTCCGCATCACCGGCCGCATTGACGACGTGCTGAACGTGTCAGGTCACCGCATGGGCACGATGGAAATCGAATCAGCCTTGGTGGCGCACACCACGCTGGTGGCTGAAGCCGCCGTGGTCGGCCGGCCTGATGACCTGACCGGCGAGGCAATCGTTGCCTTTGTGGTGCTGAAACGTTCACGTCCTACGGGCGATGAAGCCAAGGCGATTGCGAAAGAATTGCGCGACTGGGTCGGCAAGCAGATCGGCCCGATTGCCAAGCCGAAAGACATCCGCTTCGGTGATAACCTGCCAAAGACCCGCAGCGGCAAGATCATGCGCCGCCTGCTCCGCGGTATTGCCAAGGGTGAGGCGATTACGCAAGACACATCGACGCTGGAGAACCCCGCTATTCTGGAGCAGTTGTCGGAAAATCTTTGAGCGCAAGCCGCTAAGCTGGAAAATCCAGAAATCGTTTACTGAAACTTCCCAAAAAAAAGCCCGTCGAAAAGCGGGCTTTTTTGTTGTCAGCGGCAGGTTTTTCCGCCTCCTTTTGACTACTGCTGCGTCAAGATCCAGGCGACCAGTTTCTTGGCTTCGTCAGGCGTGACCTGTGCATTGGCGGGCATCGGTATCGGCCCCCAGACGCCCGAGCCGCCCTTGATGACTTTGTCCGACAGCTTGTCCACGGCGTCTTTCTGGCCCGCATATTTGGCGGCGACGTCTTTGTACGACGGGCCGACGAGCTTTTTTTCGACCGCGTGGCAAGCCATGCAGTTCTTGGCGGTAGCTAGCGCCATGTCGGCCAGCGCCGGTGTGGCTGCGACCAAGCCCGCTACGGCAAATAACAAGGTGGAAGCAGCGGCTGAAAAAGTGCGTTTCATAGTTGTCCTTATCAGGTGAGATCGGTTTAAGCTAGGCAGTCTATTCGGGTACATTCCTGTAACGCGATTGTATTGACACTGGTTGACGCCTGCACGGAGGCCAAAAAACCGGTAACGTTTTTATAATTTTTGACAAATCGCCGGGAGCGAACGATGTATTTATTGTTAATCGGACTGGCGGGTCTGGTGCTGAAATATCTGGAAATCGGCCCGGTCGCCGCCCTGAACTGGTGGGTGCTGCTGATCCCGTTCGCGCTTGCTGTGCTCTGGTGGGCCTGGGCCGACAGCACCGGATACACCAAGAAAAAGGAAATGAACAAGATGGACCTGCGCAAGAAAGAGCGCATTGAAAAGCAGCGCGTTGCCATGGGCATGCTGCCCAAAAAACGTAAATAAGCGGTTGAATCCGGCGGCAGGCCGACTGGCGCCGAGGCCCGCCAGCAGCCGGTCTGATCAACGAAGCAGAAATTTAGCCCGAATGCTGTTCATTTAAGAGCCACCACTCCGCTCGCCCTGAGCTTGTCCAAGGGTTGTGACCGTGCGAGCAGGCTTCGACCCTTCTACAGGCTCTGGACAGACCAAGCTCAACCCGAACGGTTAAGCGAACAGAATTGCCTCTAGCCCAGGATATATCTGCACAAGCCGCTATCCATTACATAGCGTTCTTGCGGGCTTCAAACACGCTGATCAGTAGTCGTCCAGTACCGCGCCCTTGCTGGCGCTTGACGCGTTGAACGCGAACTTGGCCTGCACACCCCGCGTATATCGGGGCAGCGGTGCCTTCCAGCCCACTTTGCGTGCCGCCAGCTCTTCATCGCTGATGTTCAGCTGTAACAGCAGTTGTTTCGCATCAATCGTGACCGAGTCGCCTTCATGGATGAAGGCGATGTTGCCGCCCGCCGCCGCTTCGGGTGCCACGTGGCCGACCACCATGCCCCAGGTGCCGCCAGAAAAACGCCCGTCGGTGATCAGGCCGACGCTTTCGCCCAGACCCGCGCCAACCAGTGCGCCGGTGGGTGCCAGCATTTCGGGCATGCCGGGGCCGCCTTTGGGGCCGAGGTAGCGCAAGACCATCACGTCGCCAGCGACGATTTTGCCGGCCAGGATGGCTGCCAGGCCCGACTGCTCATCGTCAAACACTCGCGCCGGACCGGTGATTACCGGGTTTTTCAGTCCGGTGATTTTCGCGACGCAGCCTTCCGGTGAAAGATTGCCTTTCAGGATCGCCAGATGGCCCTGCGCGTATACAGGTTTGCCGATGGGGCGAATCACGTCCTGATCAGCGCGCGGCGCGTCGGGCACGTCTTTGAGCACCTCGGCAATCGTCTGGCCGGTGATGGTGATGCAGTCGCCATGCAGCAGGCCGGCCGCCAGCAGCGTCTTCATGACTTGTGGAATGCCGCCAGCGCGATGCAGGTCAACCGCCAGGTACTTGCCGGAAGGCTTCAGGTCGCACAGCACCGGCGTGCGCACGCGGATGCGCTCGAAGTCGTCGATGGTCCATTCAACGCCGGCCGTGTGCGCACTCGCCAGAAAATGCAGCACCGCGTTGGTCGAACCGCCAGTGGCCATGATCACCGCTACCGCGTTTTCAATCGCTTTCTTCTTCACGATGTCGCGCGGCTTGATGTCTTTCTTGACCGCTTCAATCAACACCCGTGCCGACTCGCTGGCCGAGTTCATTTTCTCGTCATGCGGATTGGCCATGGTGCTGGAATACGGCAGCGAAATACCCAAGGCTTCAAACGCGCTGGACATGGTGTTGGCCGTGTACATGCCGCCGCAGCTGCCGGTGCCGGGAACGGCGCGGCGTTCTATTTGCAGCAGGTCTTCGTCGCTCATGCGACCGGCGGCGTTTTCGCCCACGGCTTCGAACACGCTGACGATGTTGAGGTCTTGGCCCTTGTAGTGGCCCGGCAAAATCGTTCCGCCATAAACATAAATTGCCGGTACATTCGCACGCAGCATGCCCATCAGCCCGCCCGGCATATTTTTGTCGCAGCCACCGATCACCAGCACGCCGTCCATCCACTGGCCCTGCACGCAAGTCTCAATACAGTCGGAAATGACTTCACGGCTGACCAGCGAATATTTCATACCCTCAGTGCCCATAGCCATGCCGTCCGAAATGGTGGGCGTGCCAAACACCTGTGCGTTGCCGCCGGCTTCTTCAATCGCGTTGATGGCAGCGTCGGCGAGTTTTTGCAGGCCGCTGTTGCACGGCGTGATGGTGCTGTGCCCGTTGGCAACGCCGATCATCGGCTT